>JAPLUP010000572.1 GCA_026397575.1 Candidatus Zixiibacteriota bacterium | reverse complement strand
GCGATCGCAATGCCGCCCAAGCTCATGATGTTGGAATTAATGCCGAGGAAGTGCATTGGGATAAACGCGAGCGCTACGGAGATCGGCAGCACGATAATCGGCACCAGCGAGCTACCGAAATGCAGCAAAAAAATGATGATGACCAGGGCTACGACGATGCCTTCTTCGATCAGAGTCGATTTCAGAGTGTGAATCGAGCGGTCGATCAGATTGCTGCGGTCATACACTGCCTTAAGCTCAACGCCCTCGGGAAATGATGGTTTGACCTCTGCGATCTTCTGCTTGACCCGCTGGATGACATCCAAAGCATTTTCACCGAAGCGCATGATTACGATTCCGCCAACGGCTTCGCCGGTTCCATCCAACTCGCCGACGCCGCGACGGATTTCGGGGCCGAAACTGATTTTGGCGACGTTGTCGAGAAGGATCGGTGTGCCGGTCGGAGAAGCGCCAAGACTGATCTCTCGCAGTGCATCGAGATCCTTGATGTATCCGCGCCCGCGCACGTAGTACTCTCGACCGGTCATCTCGATCACCCGTCCGCCGACATCATTGTTGCTGGCGCGAATCGCGCGAGATACATCACCGATCGACAAGCCGTAAGCGCGTAGCTTGATTGGATCAACTTCAACTTGGTACTGTTTCTGATAGCCGCCGATTGAAGCCACTTCCGCGACACCCGGGACTGAGGAAAGCGCATACCGCAGGTTGAAATCCTGAAACGTCCGCAATTCAGACAAGTCATGCTTGCCGCTACTGTCAACTAGTGCGTACTGAAACACCCAACCAACCGAAGTAGCGTCCGGCCCGATGGTCGGCGTGGCCCCCTGTGGAAGGCTGCCCTCAAATTGCTTCATGTATTCAAGCACGCGGCTGCGCGCCCAGTAGATGTCGGTGCCATCTTCAAAAATGACATAGACAAACGACATGCCGAACATCGAATAGCCACGTACGGCGCTGACATGGGGCGCAGATATCAGAGCAGTCACGATCGGATAGGTGACCTGATCTTCGACAAGATCAGGGCTGCGTCCCATCCATTCCGTAAAGAGGATCACCTGTGTGTCCGAGAGATCGGGGATTGCGTCAAGAGGTATCTTTTTGATCGAATAGATCGCGCCGATGACGGCGAAGGTTGTCGCGATCAGTACAATTGCCTTGTTGCGGGCACAGTAATCGATGAGGGCTTTGATCATCTTGTGTCTTCTTTTCTTCTGCGGCTAGTGGCTGCGCCCTTGTTGATCACTCATGTCCATGCCGCCCATGTTTCCTGTCCCACCAGTACTGCCCATACCGGCGATCGCCGCTTTGAGACGACTTTCGGAATCGATCAGGAAATTGGCGCTCGTGACCACTTCGTCACCTTCGGATACGCCGGAGAGTACTTCGACCCAGTCACCGCCGCTGCGACCAAGCTTGAGCAAACGCGGCTCGAAGTGCTTACCGTCATGCACGACAAAGGCATATTTGGTTTCGCCGCCGTCCATAACAGCATCGGTTGGTAATGCCAGTACCGGCTCGTTGTCCTGAAGAAGTTGCACATCAGAGTACATTCCCGGACGCAGCAAAAGCGACGGATTAGCGAATTCCAGCCGTACCCTAAGAGTGCGCGATTTCACCGAGACCGACGGATAAATGAAGGCAACTTTGCCGGCTATGGTTTCACCCGGTAGCGCTGTCAGCGTCATCTCTGCGCTCTGCCCGACCTTGACTCCGGCAAAGTCTTGTTCGTAGACATCCGCAAGCACCCAGATCGTACTCAGATCAGCAATGGTGAATAGATTCTGATCGGCGCCGACGAATTGTCCCGGTAGAACCGTCTTTTCCAGCACATAACCCGAGACCGGACTGCGCAATGTAAGATCGCTGCCTACCGAGTCGGAGTTCTCGGATGCGCGGATATCCTGATAAGATAAACCGAGCAATCGCAGTTTCTGACGAGCGGCATCAAGCAGTTGCTTTCGCATGTATGAAAGTTCGGAGTCCGCAATGGTCTTCTGCGTGGCTTTGCGCGCGACAATCAAGTCTTGCTGCGCCTGTGCAAGGTCGGGGCTGTAGATCGTTAGTAGTGGTTGCCCGGCTTTGACATACTGACCGGTTTGGTCAACCAGCAGGCTGCGTACCCAGCCGCTCGTGCGGATGTGGACATTTGCCGTGCGCGTCTCATCGGCAGTGACATACCCCGCCAGCCGTAATCTGTCAGCCAGCTTTCTTCGTTGCACCTTGTCAGTGCGAACACCGGTCAACTGCAGCCGCTGCGGCTCAATCGTCACCGACACCAATCCCGGTACCGTGCCCATTGATGACATATCATGCCCCGTCGGAGCGGGAGTCATTCCCGGCATGGATGACATATCTTCTCTTGCGCCGGTGCCGGAAGTCGGCTGCGGCACTTGCTCCAAATCCATCCCACATTTCGGGCATTCACCCGGTTTGTCGGAAACCACTTCCGGATGCATCGGACAGGTCCACTGCCCCGGTCTGGCTTTGGGCATGCTATCAGCAGGCATTGTCGTGCCCGAATCCATCTTCATCGAATCGGTTACTTTGGTCTCCTTGCCTTCAGCGGTGATCGGTACGAGACTCATGCCGCAAATTGGACATTCCCCTGGATGGTTGCTGACGTACGTCGGATGCATCGGGCAGTGGTACTGGGTGGCGCTCGCCTGTGTGGCCGACCAGGGTGTCGCCCCGAAATAGTTCAGCACCATCACCAACGCAAATACCGACATCGCTCCCAGAATCAGCCAGCGTACGGTCGCCATCGTTCGCACATACGGCGGAGGCGCTTCGTCACCTTCGGGAAGCGGCTCGTGCTCGTACGGATTGTATTCCTCATGTGGCTCTGACATCTATTTATCCTTTGTTTGGTTATTGCTCTCGGTCTGATCGCCGGCCAGTTGCGTGGGATCGGTAGTATATCGTTCGATCTCCGCCAATGTCCGGGCAAACTCGTATTCGATTTGATTCGCAGCAAGCCGATCGCGAAACAACGTCAGCGCATAGTTCAAGAGAGTCGCCAGCGTTGTTCGGTTGTTGGTGTATCCGGAGAAGGCGTTGCGATACGCATCTTCGTCGGCGGGAATGATTCGTTCGCGGTACATCCGCAGGTTTTCGGTGAGATGCAACGCATCAAGATAGAGCGATTTCACTTTCGTCTCGATTTCGCGGGCGAGTTGAACCTCCTCGGCATTAACACTCTGCTTCATCAGATCCATGGATCGCGCCATCGCTCGCTGTTGTTGACGGGAGAAAATCGGCAGCGAAATTGTTGCTTGGAAGCCGACCATGTTGTCGCGCTTCTCCATATCCGTGCTCTCGCGGAAACTGTAGTTTCCCGACAGACTGAGCATCGGCCATAACATCCTGCGCGCCGCAGCCGCAGAGAACGCGTAGCTGCTCGCTTGTTCCGTCAGTTTTCTCAGCGGAGGATAGTGCTCTCTGGCAGCGACGACCAACGCTTCGGCATTCTCTGGCAGCTCTGCAAACGTTGGGGTCTGTGGCGCTGGGACTGGTTTGCTGGTCGGAAGTCCCCGCAGAGTATTGAGATCATACTGAGCGCTTTCTGCTTCGTGAGCGACGGGCATAAGTTGGGTTTGTAGCCGCCAGAGATCGGCCTGCGCAGCGGCGGCGTCCTCCGGGTTGGTCTGCGAAGTAGCCACGCGCGATTTGACTGACGCAACCACATCCTGCATGACCTCAATCTGCTTCATGAGCAAGTCAATGGCTCGCAAACTGAAGTAAAGATCGTAGAATGCCAGTTTCGCGGCGGTGGCAAGCTCCAGTTCGGCGCTCAGACGATCCTGAGTAACTGCTGTAGCATCAGCTTGTGCGGCTTTTCTTTGTAGACCCTTCTGGCCGGCATAAGGAATGCTTTGGCTCAGCCCCAACATTTTCATTGTCATCGGGTCCATCTTGAAATCAAACGAGGTCGGCAGGTTGGCGACACCAACCATCAACATTGGGTCGTCCCACGCTCCCACGGATTTGGCCTTAGCCTCAGCGGCCTTTTCCATGTAACGCATCGCGGTGACTCGGTCATTATGGCGGACAACGTCGTACACGACCTGTTCCACCCGCAAACTCTCGGATGGTGTCACCGGTTGTTGTGCACTCAACGGTAAGGCGCAAACTTGCACCAACCCAAAGAGCAAGAGAATCCATCGCTTCATAGACATCCCCCAAAGCAACTGCTGTGCCGATGCGCAGGAGCATGGCAGCTTGCAGTCGGACAGCATCTTAGCGCGGCAACACTCAAGTTATCGTAACTTGTAACGGACAACATTACGTGTCGATTGACAATATTATTCAACAAATGTCTCATGCATGTTGTAATTAGAGTCCAGATGCGCATCGGTTTCATTGGATTACAACGAGTTAGAGTCAGTGCTCATTCCGGGCACGGCACTTGAGACGTATAATACTTGATGAGAAGGAATTGACATATCAAAAACATCTTAGAAAGGAAACGATTGATGCACAGAATAACATTTCTCATTATCAGCCTGTTGGCGATTTCGGCGTTTGGAATAGTTGTTGCCGCCGACAGCGCCAAAGCTGCGACCACCCCGGTCACTCCCAAGAAACAACACCCGCAAGAAGTCTGCCTGGTGATGGGAGGAAAAATTAACAAGAAGTTGTATTCCGATATTCAGGGACAGCGAGTCTATTTCTGCTGTGCCATGTGCCCACCCAAGTTCAAGGCCGATCCCGACTCCTTTTTCCAGAAGGCTGCTGCTGACGGTGTTGTGTTCGAAAACATTCAAAAGGTCTGCCCCATTTCGGGAGACAAGATTGACAAGAAGGTTTATTCCGACTATGAAGGCCGTCACGTTTTCTTCTGCTGCCGCAAATGCCGGTCGTTATTTGCCGCTGATCCGATGAAGTATCTCAAGCGGCTCGATATGCCGGCGGACAGCGTAAAGTGGGATAAAGACATGATGTAGCACGCCGAGGAGGCGATTCCAGCGTTGGCTCTTACAAATTTATTCTCGCTATTCGGCGGGTGTTTACTACGAACGCCCGCCGTTTTTGTGCTGATAGAAACGATCACTCGGGGTAACGGGCAACATTCTTGACAATTGGAGGGGGTTATTTTACCATTCGCGGATGGAGAATAGAATCATACTGGCTCATTGTTATCCGACAGCAGACGATCCGACTGCAGGGTTGTTTATTAAGGATTGGATGTCAGAGCACTTTGGAACCGAGGATCTTACGGTGATGCATTATCCGTTCGGTGGAAATATGCTCTATTCCAAAAATCCGGTCAAACTCTTGTGGTACTTGTATCGGGTAGCGAAAGCAGTGAAGTCTATTGACCGACAGTCGATTGTCTATGCCCATTGGTGGATTCCTATAGGATGGTTGGCGACTCGTAGTGGAGCGCAAGTTGAGGTCGTTTGTCACGGTTCTGATATCTATTGGTTGAAGAAGCATAAGCTGGTTGCCAAGATTTTCTCCAAATACGTGCGAAGAGTGCATCGATGGACCATTGTTTCTAAGCACTTGAAATCGGAATTTGCAAAGTTGTATCCTTTTGTACCGGAATCGCTAATGGCCATAGAACACATGCCGGTGAATACGGGGGTGTTCAAGAGGAGTGGTGCGCCAAAGCAGAAGGGGACCTTTGTGATCTGTGGCGCGCTGATACTACGCAAGAACGTCGATTTGGCTATCTGGTACGTAAAGAATGAAAATCTTAGAACTGGAGTGGAGCACGTTTTGTATGTGATCGGTGAAGGAAAGCTGAAAGAAGAGTTGAGGAATTTGGCGTGCAATTTAAGAGTGGAGGTGGTGTTTACCGGGAATGTTGCCCCGGAAAGGGTGGCGGAGATTTTCAATATGTGTGAGAAGTTTTTGCTGTTTTCGGATGATGAGGGGTACGGCCAGGTAATAGATGAGGCGAGCTTGTGCGGATGCCAGACAATAGTGACGGCTGGAGACGGAAAAGAAGAGCACGCAGACGTCGTATTGAATATTCCCAGTAGGAGGAAGTTGAACAAGATATTGACAGGGTACCAGCCGTGGGAGAGATTATCAGATACTGAAATAGGCATGGATCAAGAGGATTCGTAAGCAGGGGGATTTCAAACAAAGGAGAGTCAGTGGAGTTCCCCCGGTTTGGTGGACAGTTTATTAAGCATATTGTGTTCCTTGTTCAAAGTCAACCGGACTTAAGTAGCCGAGAGTCGAGTGATGGCGGATGCGGTTGTAAAAGACCTCGATATAATCAAAGAGACTGAGTTGGGCTTGCTGCCGATTCCGATAGCGTACCTCGTAGACCAGCTCATTCTTTAGGGTAGCGAAGAAAGATTCGACGCAGGCATTATCGTAGCAGTTGCCCTTGCGGCTCATCGAACCTTCCATGCCGTTTTGTGTCAGAAGGCGCTGATAAGCGAAACTGGCGTACAGACCGTCACGATCACTGTGATGCAAGAGTCCGGCCTCTGGCTGCCGCCGATCTAAAGCTTGTTGTAACGCTTTCATCACTAAGGTCGATCCGAGACGCTCAGCCATCCCCCAACCGACGACTTGTCGGCTGAACAGATCGAGCACCACCGCCAAATACAGATGGCCTTCGCCGGTGGGGATATAGCTGATATCCGTAGCCCAGACCGTATTGGGTTTGCTCACCGTAAAGTGCCGGTCCAAGACATTCGGGGTGGCCCAACCGCGAGTCCCCGCTTTGGTCAAAGAGCGAAAACGGATGGTCCTCTTGGCCAGTAAGCCTTCTTGTCGCATTAAGCGGGCGACGCGATGGACGCCGCAGACATAGCCTTGGGCGAGAAGTTCTCGGTGTATCCGGGGCGAACCATAGCGCTGTTTGACCGCCTGATGGATGCGATAGATCGCTTCGACCAACCGTCGATTCTCCCCCTGTCGACGACTTTCC
>JAPLUP010000008.1 GCA_026397575.1 Candidatus Zixiibacteriota bacterium | reverse complement strand
CCGCATCCCAACCCTTGTTCCCTGCCTTGGTACCGGCACGTTCGATACCCTGCTCGAGCGTATCGACGGTGATAACACCATAAATCACCGGAACGCCCGATTTGAGCGACAGCGAAGCTATACCCTTGGTAACTTCGGCGGCGATAAAATCGAAATGTGGTGTGTCACCACGAACTACTGCGCCCAGACAGATTACGGCATCATAGCGCGACTTTTCCAGTAGCTTGGCGGCAACGTATGGCAACTCAAACGAGCCGGGCGCCCAGTAAGTGTCGAAGTTATCATCTTTCGCTCCGTGGCGTGAGAGACAGTCGATGGCTCCCTCCAACAAACGTTCGGTCAAGAAGGAATTGAACCGCGAAACGCAAAGCGCAAAACGCAGATCGTGGGCGATCAATTCGCCCTTGATAATCTTACCCATATTCTCACCTCAGTTTATCAAATAAGTGACCTAGTTTATCCCGCTTAGTTTCGAGATAGCGGACGTTTTCCTTTGTCGGCGGTATCTCGGAGGCAACACGCTCGGTAACCGTCAGACCATAGCCCTCCAGACCGATGATTTTGCGGGGGTTATTAGTAATCAGTCGAATCGTCGACAGGCCGAGATCGACCAGAATTTGTGCGCCGATGCCATAGTCGCGCAGGTCGTCTTTGAAACCGAGATCGTTATTGGCTTCAACGGTATCGCGACCTTGATCTTGCAGGCCGTACGCCAGAATTTTGTTCGCCAATCCGATTCCTCTCCCCTCCTGACGCATATAGAGCACGACACCCGTGCCTTCGCGGTCGATCATCTCCATCGCCGCTCCCAGTTGATCGCCACAATCGCAACGACTGGAGCCAAAGACGTCGCCGGTCAGACACTGCGAATGAACGCGAACGAGGACATTCTCCCGGCCACGAATATTACCTTTGATCAGCGCCAGGTGATGATGCTCGTCAATTTCCGATTTGTAGAGATGCAACCGGAAATGGCCGTGCTTCGTTGGGAAATCAACTTCAACCATTTTCTGAACCAGCTTGTCGACTCGATGGCGATGAGCAATCAGGGCCTGAACCGTGATCATCTTGAGATCAAAGCGGTCAGCGATTTCGCGTAGTTCATCGACCTTGGCCATAGTTCCGTCCTCCGACATGATTTCGCAAAGGACACCTGCCGGCTTCAGCCCGGCCAAGCGCGCCAGATCAACGGAAGCTTCACTGTGACCGGCGCGCGCCAGCACTCCGCCTGGAAGCGCTTCAATCGGGAACACGTGCCCGGGGCGCGCCATGTCCTCCGGTCGGCAATCGTCAGACATAATCTGGCGAATTGTCTCGGAGCGGTCGAACGCGGAAATGCCGGTGGTTGTGCCATGCACGGCATCAACGCTGACGGTGAAGCGGGTTCCGAGTTTAGCGGTGTTGTGCTGAGTCATCGGCATAAGGTGCAACCGCTCCAGTGTCGGTCTTGTCAATAACAAACAGACCAGGCCGCGACCGTGCGTCGCCATAAAGTTGATCGCCTCGGG
>JAPLUP010000504.1 GCA_026397575.1 Candidatus Zixiibacteriota bacterium | reverse complement strand
ACGCCAATCAGAAACAACGCCCTGATGGTATCGCCACCTTCGGCGATTATCTGCTTGAGAAGTGCCAGTGATGAATCCGACATCTGCTTGCCGGCCAATAGCTGTGCCAGATAGAACTGCACATTGTCACGATCGGCGGTTACATGAGTCAGTGCCTGCTGTAGGAGATCCATTGACTTGTCAGTTTGTTTTTCCTGTTCATAGACAAACGCCAGATTGATCCAGCCGTCGGGCGTCGTAGAATCAATCCCCACCAATCTGGTGAAATAGGTCTTCGCCGAGTCATATTCTTTTTTGTCAATCGCCATACGACCGAGATAGAACATCGCGTAGCGACTGGTACTGTCAATCGCCAGCGCCTTTTTGAATGACGCCTCCGCCAACGTATCAAGTTTGGCTTTCAGAAGCACTTGACCGATCCTCTCATAGATGACCTTATCCGTACTGGACAATTCGACAAGCTGCCTCGCGATTGCCGCAACAGAATCCAGATTATCTTCGGAGTTATAGGTCTCGATCAACTGCGCCCGCAGTCTCGCATCGTTGGGATAGTTTCGCACTCCTCGATACAACGCGTTCTTGGATTCGAGTTTCTTGCCTCCGGCGTGATAGTAGACTGATAGCCGCGAATAGAGCGATGGATCCTCAGTGCTGAGAGTGATTGCCCTCTCCAGCAGCACAGTCGCCGAGTCGAACATGCCAATACCGGCGTACATCTCGGCGATCTGCTGAAACAGCTCGGCGTTACGGGAATAATGCGCCGCCACCTGGAAATGCTTGGCGGCTTCATCCAATTTGCGCTGCTTGGCTGCCAGCAATCCAAGATTGTAGTTGAGACTAACGTTATTCGAATCGTCAGCCAGCGCCCGCTTGTAGACCGCCCAGGCTTCGTCATCACGATTGAGTTGCCGATAGCAGTCCCCCAGCAACCTGTAAGTGTCTCCCGTTTTCTCCGGTATCGGCAGCAACGCATCCAGCGCTTGACTCGTGCGGTTCATATTAAAATAGAGCAACCCCAGCGCCATGCGGATGTCATACGACAGCGGTTCATACGATAGAGCTACCTCGTATTCTTTGATTGCCTCATCCCAAATCTGCTCCTGTTCATAGATGATCGCATTCGTGTAATGATTGTAGGCATCTGGATTCATCTCTTTCTGGACATCTGCGGCGCGCGGCGCCAACACAGGCTTGGCGGTTGGTTTACTCGCGGCACAGCCGGAAAGCATGGCCAGACAGAGTCCCACTGCGATAAAAATGAAAGAAGATAATCGATGGATCATTCGATTCTCCACTTTAGGTAAGAGAAGGATCGTTTTCCGAATTTAAGAAGGTGTGGCTCATGGTCGACGATATATGCCTCTTTAGCGTTGCTTACACGTTTGCCATCTAGATACACTGCGCCCGCATCTATCAGCCGGATCGCCGCACCCGAACTCGTTGTAAGATTGTTGTCTGCCATTACCCTGGGTAGCCATGGATTGGATTCGGATGATGTGAAGACCACCGTAGGAATTTCATCCGGCAACCCCTTTTCTACGACAACCCTCTCAAATTCGCCCTGGGCTTCCTTGGCCGCCTGCGCATCGTAGTACATACCGACAATCACCCGGCCAAGTTCCTTCTTATACGACACCGGATTCTCGCCCGCCTTCATCGCCGCGTCGATCTTCTCGATTTGTGCTTGTGTGTAGTTGGTAACCAACTGGAAGTACGGCACGATAAGCCGGTCGGGAATCGACATGACTTTGCCGAAGATCTCCCGTGGCGGTTCCGACACACCGATGTAGTTGCCTATTGACTTGCTCATCCGCTGCAAGCCGTCGATACCTTCCAACACCGGCAATGTCAACGCGACCTGCTGCTCAACACCATAAGCTTCTTGAATCTGTCTTCCCGTCAGCAAGTTGAATTTTTGTTCCGTAGCGCCAATCTCAACGTCGGCTTTAATCGCCACCGAATCGTACGCCTGCATCAACGGATAGAGCAATTCGTGAATCGAGATCGGCGCCTCCGCTTTCCATCGTTTGGTGAAATCTTCGCGCTCCAGCATCCGCGCCAGTGTCATTTTTCCCGCCAGTCGCAGGATATTCGCAAACGACATGCCGGCGAACCATTCACCATTGCGTCTGACCTCGAATTTTAGCGGTGCCATCACCTTACTAAACTGCTGGAGATAGGTCGTGGCATTGGCTTCAACCTCTTCGATTGCGAGTTGCGGCCGTGTGGCGGACCGTCCTGATGGATCGCCCACTTGCGCCGTGTAATCACCAACGATTACAATAACTCGGTGCCCCAACTCGGCAAACTGCCTGAGCTTGCGCAATCCGACGGTGTGCCCCAAATGAATGTCCGGTGCGGTCGGATCAAAACCCTGTTTGACGACCAATGGAGTGTTTGTGGCGATGGCCTTGGCGAGTTTCTTCTCAAGTTCCCCTTCCGGCAGTATTTCCACCGTATTTTCGCGGATTATCTCCATCTGTTTGTCAACAGACAGCATCGAACCTCCACAGCGACATTGCTTAAGCTATCGTCCGAACCCTAAGTCCGGTTTAGCCGACAAACTATAACTATACGGCAAATCGGCGGGTGCGACAAGAATTATCTCCGGGAAGGCACGTAGCCTGTAGATCAATGCTGCTTCCACTCTCATGGCGCTGTTGAAAAACCTCGGAATGGTCATTGCGAGGAGTCAGGGTGGGTGAGAGAGGAGAGGGGCGATGACGACGAAGCAATCTGCGCGCCCGCGTCTGGAGAGCGTAAGTCGAGATTGCTTCGTCGTGTTCCACACCCGGCATCACCTCTCCACACTCCTCGCAATGACACGGTCTGGGCTTTTTCAACAGTCCCCCCTAACCGGCGAGCGGCCTTGGGGAAAGGCAGGTGGGACACGGCGTCACGCCGGATACACACCAGCAATGTAGTCTTTCAGGTATCGGTTCTCAACCGCAGCCTCCGATACTTCCTCACGGATGATATCGCCGATAGAGATGACTCCGATAAGCTTGCGGTCGTTCATGACCGGCAAATGTCGGATGCGGTTCTCGGTCATCATCGCTTTAAGATAGTCAAGGGAGTCAGACGGCAAAGCGACGATCAGATTGGTTGTCATCACGGCACTCACCGGAATATCCATAATTTTCCCCTCATGCTCATAACTCAATCGGAAGATGTCCCGCTCGGTTATGATGCCAACGACATCACGCGCTTCCCCAAGAACGATCAGTGATCCTACCGCGTGCTTGATCAACACTCGCATGGCTTCTCGGACACTGGCATCCGGAAAAACCGTGACAACCAAGCTGCCTTTTCTCTTAAGTATTGCTGCTGCATTCATTTCGTTCCTCCGGAATTACAGATAATTACGACCAATAATGTCACAGGTGGTCACATACCATGCATGATGCATCTAATTACTATACTCTTAGACATGTTACGTTCTTCTACAAACGATTTCTACAAAAATGCCATTCTTTTTGGATTTTGGGTGGATCTGGCGTTTTTCCGCGGCATGCACCAAGAAAGTCGTTGCGCACCTGTGCCCTTCGCGGTATTTCAATATCTTTCTATGAGGCGCTGTGCAATTCTTCGGTGAACTGGCTGCATTGTCGACCGCTATCTGCTGGTCTTTCGGAACGATCTTGTTTGGCTATGCCGGCAGGCGGGTCGGTTCTTTTGCTATCAACACTATTCGCATTACTCTCGCGGCGCTTCTGCTTGTCGCCGGTAACCTGTTGATAGAAGGGCAGATTCTCCCCGCTTCTTGCAATTATCATCAACTCCTCATCTTAGCAATCAGCGGCATCATCGGCCTCACAATCGGCGATGGCTGCTACTTCAAATCTTTGGTCATCCTCGGCCCCCGCATTTCCTCGCTGATGACCGCCTCCTCGCCGATATTTGCCGTGATCATTGCCTGGATTTTTGTGGGCCAGCAGATGAGTCTGCTTGATCTACTCGGAATCGCCCTGACTCTCGCGGGGATTAGTTGGGTTATCCTTGAGCGCAGTCGCAACTCGTTCGGCGCTCAGGCCGGTCCAAAGGCGCTCGGGTACTTGCTCGGGATCGGCGGATCGCTGGCACAGGCAATCGCCCTGACAATGGCGAAAGTCGGCATGGGTGATAACATACCCCCACTAAACGCCTCATTTGTCCGCATGGTGAGCGCCACTGTTGCCATCTGGATCATCGTGTTCGCAACCGGACGGCTGTCGAATATTCGACGGGCGGTCAGGGACGGCAAAGCCATGACTGCCATCTGCTCAGCAGCCGTTATCGGCCCTTTTTTCGGCATCTGGCTTTCTTTGCTCTCAGTCCAGTACACAAAAATCGGCATTGCCTCTACATTGATGGCAACGACGCCGTTGTTCATCATCCCACTGGTGATGATTATCCATAAGGAACGCCCGAGCTTGAGAGCAATAATCGGCACGATTACGACAGTTGCCGGCGTAGCGATCCTGCTGCTGTTCTGATACGACTTGCCGACAACGTCGGCAAACTGATTATAGTAGCCGAACGTAGTCTACAATATGAGAGGCAATTGCAGGATTTCGGAAACTATTATCTTTGTTATAGGACTCTTTATCATGGCACATGGTGGCAACCGTTCGTTAGATCAGATGCTTGCAGAGGGAGACAGCTGCTTCAAAGCGAGGCAATTCGATCTGGCGATGAAAGCGTATCAAGACCTGCTTTCGCAAGCGAAATCTACAAAGGATACATCATTTCAAATCGAAGCTCTATCCCAAATGGCTCGATGCCACCTGACCCAGAATCAGAAAGAGGAGGCCAAAAGCTGGCTGGCGCAGGCGGAGGAGATCGCTTCGCCATCCTTTCCATCTGGCTGGGCACGTTTTCTGGGAGTGAGGGGACGGTGGGAATGGCGAAATGACGATTTGAAGAAGGCCACGACTACTTTCAAGTCCATGTTTGACTTTTGCGACGAACACGGTCTCGCAGATCGAACAAATGACGCCATTCTAATGATCGGCATCACTGGCTCTGATAAAGAACGGGTTGAATGGGGCTTGAAAGGGATCGAGGCTGCCGAAAAGAGCGGCTCGACGAGTTCTCTTGGACCGTTATGGAACAACCTCGCTGTGACATACAGTGAGTTGAACGATTATGAGAAGACATACGACGCATTTGTCAAAGCTCGTGAGTACCACTGGCGATACGGGAACGAAACAAACAAGCTCTATGCTGACTATCAAATCGGCTGGGTGTTACGCATGAAAGGTGATTACGACCGGGCTATGACTTGGCTCCGCCCGTCATTGGCCTGGGCGGAACGACTGGAGAACTACGATGTCATGGCACAGGCGTCGCAAGATATCGGCGAGGTCATGATCGCCAAAGGCGCCGGCAGCGTTGGGCTTGAGTACCTGCGGCGCGCCGAGGAATATTTCCGAAAGGCCGGCTATGAGCAGAGCGGTCCCGATATTCTGACCAAGCTAACAGCCCGGATTGCCGAGCTATCTCGTTAATTCGCGCACGACGGCCCTGCTCAGTCCGCCTGTTTATTGACCGAACGCAGCAGCCCCAGAAAGTCTTCCTTGGCTTTGTCAACCGTGGTCTTGGGGCCGGTAAACTTGAAAAACACATTCCCCTTTGGTCCCGGCACGATTGCACCCAGAAGCACGAATCCGGGCTTCTCGGCGGTCGTCTGCATCATCGCACCCGAGGATGCCAAATATGTACCGGCGACTTCGATGGTCGTGATTTGGCAGCACGCCGACTTGACCTTATCTCTTACGGCCTTGTCCTCCGAATCCGAACCATCGGGCTGTTTGACTTGGGAAATCCAACGGGCGATATTCGCATCCACATCGCCCCCTTGTCCGGCGCCAAAGAAGAACACGGCGCATTCTGCCGGGGCGTCAAGACCTCCCACCGCATAGGTCGCGACGCGCATCGGCTTCTCGGGGCCGGGAACCCACCCGGTCGGCACTTTCCATTCTATTCCCGCCGGCGCGCAAGACCCTGTCGTCTGACCTGCCGTGCTCGCTTTACTTGTGGCGTTCCCTTGTTGCTTCTGCTCCGACGAACAGGAAGCCAAAAGCAATATGGTTATTACCAGCGCCAATGCGCCCAATAGTGTCCAACTCAACTTCATATTAGGAAAATCTCCTTTACATTTGAGATATTGTCTCCGTGTTCTTCCCCCCCATCGCGAATGACGAGTATACACCATTAAACTCCATATCGCGATCAAAAACAGCCAGTGAACTGCGACATGCACAATGGTATGCGGCACGCCGCTGCGCGAACTGCGTGAAACTTAGCGAATCACGGTCTAACTGCCCTACCGATCGGTCAAACGCCCTACCGTCACAACGGAATATTGCCGTGCTTCTTCGGAGGATTGCTGTCACGCTTGGTAGCCAGCATCGCCAGCGCTCGAATCAGTCGCGGGCGCGTCTGTACTGGCTCGATTATGTCATCGATGTATCCACGCTCCGCAGCTATATAGGGATTGGCGAACTTCTCGGTATACTCGGCGATCTTTTCATCGAGCATCTTTTGTGGATCGGGGGATAACTCGATTTCCTTCTTAAAAATGATTTCCACTGCGCCCTTAGGACCCATCACCGCAATCTCTGCCGTCGGCCAGGCATAGTTCATATCGCCACGCACGTGTTTGGAATTCATGACGTCGTATGCGCCGCCGTATGCTTTGCGTGTTATCACCGTGATCTTTGGCACCGTCGCTTCGCAATAGGCGTAAAGCAATTTTGCGCCGTGCTTGATGATGCCACCATGCTCCTGCGTAACACCGGGCAGAAAGCCGGGCACATCCTCGAATGTCACGATCGGAATATTAAAAGCGTCGCAGAAACGGATGAAGCGCGCACCCTTGAGAGACGAATCGATATCGAGTACACCTGCGAGGTGTGCCGGTTGGTTCGCCACGATACCGACCGGCTTACCGCCGAGTCGCGCAAAGCCGACCGTGATATTCGGGGCGTAATCCTGGTGAATCTCAAAATACTCCCCCTCATCAACAATTAGTTTAATCACTTCCGTCATGTCATAGGGCTTATTAGGATTGTCGGGGATCAGATAATTCAACCTCTCCTCGCAGCGATCGGGCGGATCGGTTGTTTCCCTAACTGGCGGATCATCCACGTTGTTTGATGGAATATAGGACATCAACTTGCGAATGTCAATAATTGCCTCCGCTTCCGAGTCACAGGCAAACTGCGCCACTCCCGACTTGGTTGCATGAGTATCCGCGCCACCCAATTCCTCCATCGTCACATCCTCATGGGTAACGGTCTTGACGACGTTTGGTCCCGTGACAAACATGTAGGATGACTTCCTCACCATGAACACGAAATCGGTAATTGCCGGTGAATAAACGGCACCGCCGGCACAGGGACCCAGAATCGCGGAAATTTGCAGCACGACACCGGATGCCAGCGTGTTCAACAGGAAGATGTCAGCATAACCACCCAACGACACAACCCCCTCCTGTATACGTGCGCCACCGGAATCGTTGAGTCCGAT
>JAPLUP010000321.1 GCA_026397575.1 Candidatus Zixiibacteriota bacterium | reverse complement strand
TGCCAGGAGATTGCTAAAGCGGGAATTAAGAACGGGACGCGCTTATGAGTCGTTCCTGCGTTATGTGACCGCTTGCGGCGGTCAGTCAAAGTGGGTGGAAGAACCTGATCGTCTCATTCGTCGCGCCTACAAATGGGTTGTCAAATCGCCACGGTCAGGATACATTGAATCGATGGCCACGGACCGGCTGGGATATCTCGCCGGCAAGCTGGGAGCGGGTCGGTCTGCCGTTACAGATCGGGTTGATCCGTTGGCGGGAATCGAACTGATGGTGCGGGTCGGGAGCGAAGTGTCGGCAGGTGAACCGCTCGGGACAGGGTACGCACAGAAGCAGACCAAACTCGCCGGCTTTGACCGCGACTTCATCAACTGTCTAACATTCTCCGATCAGCCGCCGCGACCGGAGCGACTGGTGTTGAAGCATCTGCGACATGGATAGGAAGAATGATCGGCCGTTTATCGGTGTGGTGTTCAAATGCTGCAAGGTTTACAGCCGCATCTATCTGAACAAGCAGAGAACGGCCTTCGTAGGTTGGTGCCCGCGCTGCGCGGCACAGATTCGCATCAAGGTTTCACCGGATGGGACAGACGCAAGATTTTTTGAGATGACATGAAACGACATCGGGCCAAGATCGTGATCGTACCACTGGGAGACGTCGACTACTTCCAGATCAACAAGCTGTCGACCACTCTTTCCAGCCGCTTCGGGTACTCCGTCGACATTCTGCAGGGGATCAAGATACCCAACGAAGCGTACGATTTGATTAAAGGACAGTACTTCTCGACAATGATCCTGCAGAAGCTGGAACTGCTCAAGGCAACCGACAAGGAGAGGATCCTCGGCGTGATCGAAGATGATATCTATAACGCGCGGCACCATGTGCTGGTGTCGGATGTCGATGCCGTCGGGGGCACGGGACTGGTGTCACTCTTCCATCTCAAGCTGCAATTCTACGGCCTGCCGGACGATGAGAAATTGATCTATCAGCGTCTCGTCAAAGAAGCGACCCGTGTCGTGGGCGCGCTGTTCTCAATCCCCTATTGCCGCAATCCCAAGTGTGTGATGTACAATTCCGGTGAGATGTTCGACATAGATCAGAAATCAGAGAAGTTCTGCGATATCTGTCGGCGCACTTACATGAAGGTAATGTAACGTGCTGACGGTCTCACAAGTCCTCGACCAGCTGCGTGCAGATGACAGCTTCATGCGCAACGTCACCGAGTGGCATGTCGAACCGCCGAAACCAGCTGTTTATGCCGATTTCCCAGCCTCGGTTCCGGCACTGCTAAGAGAGTCGCTTAACAAGCGTGGTGTTCATAAGCTCTATTGCCATCAGGCTGAGGTCTTCAGCGCCGTTCAACGTGGCGAGAATGTAACGGTCGTTACACCGACGGCTTCGGGCAAGACTCTCTGTTACAACCTGCCGATATTGGCGCGGACCATTGCCGAACCGGAGGCGCGCGCCATGTACCTCTTCCCTACCAAGGCGCTATCGCAGGACCAGATGCTCGAGTTGCATGGCGTTATCGAGGATCTCAAACTCGAAATCAATACGTTTACCTTTGATGGTGAAACGCCGGCAGAGATCAGGCGCAAAATTCGCAAGGCCGGACATATCGGCGTAAACAATCCCGATATGCTGCAAACCGGTA
>JAPLUP010000433.1 GCA_026397575.1 Candidatus Zixiibacteriota bacterium | reverse complement strand
AGTCAACATTGCGATGGCAGGTATTTGGGTGACGCCGTCGTTTGTCGGCAGCGGCACGAGCGATTCGGTGGTCGTCACTTTCTGCACGTTTGATACAACACTCTATCCACGCCTTGCCGACGCCGACAGTATCATCGCACTGCGCTATGGGCCCAACAACACGATGGTCGATTCGTTGTCACAAACAGCCACGAATCTATTCAAGGTACGCAAGGGATGGTATGAAATCCACTATCGTGGCTCCAACACAGCCGGAACGCTGGGGAGTTATCGTGTCTATGCAAGAGTTAAGATCGGTGGCGATTGGCGCGGTGCGGCGTCAACGGGCTATCGCGTGATCGGTCAAGACGTCGGCAACTACTTCGCCCAACTTGCGGCGGACGCCGATTCGATCAAAGAAACGCTGGGATTGCTGACGTTGCGGACGACCGGATCGGGAAGTGGCGCGTATGCCTGCACGTTGTTTGTGTGGGAGACAACCTCGCAAGCGGCGATTCAGGGGGTATTTGTGCGTGCGCTGAACGCGACTGAAACAGCAACCTCGGCAATCGGCGAATCAAATTCTAACGGAAGATTGATCTTTGCCCTCGATGCCGCGAGTTATCATCTATTGCCGTACTTGACCGGCTATACTTTCGGCAGTCTGCCGCAAGCTGTAACCGTGACAGCGGCGGGGGCCAACGATACGATCTGGGCGAGCCGATTTGATCCGGGAAGCCCACCGGTAGCATCGCTTTGCCGCGTGTATGGTTATGTGCAGACTTTGGGAGCCGGTGGATTGGGAGAAGTCGTGGTAACGGCACGGATTGCGAAGACGCCGTTACAGTACAATGGTGTCATGGTGTCGCCGTACGGTGTATCGACCGGCACCGATTCGACCGGTTACTGGTATCTTGATCTGATTCCGAACAGCGACTTGCAGCCGGACGACACGAAGTATGACTTCACTTTCTACTACTCGTCCGGGACGATTCTGAGAAAGCAAGTGGTCGTACCTGACAGCGCCAGTTACTGGTTGCGGTGGTGAGCCGTAGGTTCGACTATAGTGGCGAAGCAATCCTAAGGATGCGCGTACTCCATTGACAGAGACTGCTTCGTCGCGCCCGCCACATAAGAAGCGCCAGACGAGGGAGGCTGGCGGTCACGAATGCTCACGCGCGGGATCGGCGGAAAGTGCGTCGAAGGTAGAAGATAAACGACAAGGGGACCATAGCGACGGCGAGGTAGAGGAAGATCACATGCAGCCAGTGCCAGGGGGTTAGGTAGCTGACAACGGCGACGCCCCAAGCCAGCGCGGTCAATCGACCAAGCATGTTGGACATCGGTGTCGGCTGGCCGATGGCGATGTAGAAGGCGGCGCCAAAGAGGAGAGCAACATCGCGGGCAATGACAAAAATTGCCGCCCAGACGGGAAAATCGCGATATAGAGCCAATGTCACGACCAGAGCCGCGATGCCGAGTTTGTCACCGAGAGGGTCAATAATCTTCCCGAGTTCGGTGACCTGATTAAGTCTGCGGGCAAGGTAGCCATCGAGGATGTCGGTGACCATGCCAAACAAGATCAGCAACAGAGCCGCGGTGTCCTGCCCGCGCACCACCAGATAGACCGCCACCGGAATCAAGAGCAAACGCAACAAACTCAGGAGGTTAGGTATCAGCAGGAACTCGCGAGCATGGATTCTCATATTCGGGGGGTATTATCAGTGGATCAAATGCGAGAGTCAAGGAGTCTTTGCGTGCGGGTTTGGGTATGAAGCTTGAGCGACCCTGCTGTGGCGCTCAGGTGGCATAAAGATCAGCACGCTTCGAGTGCGAGAGGCAGGTGACGCGGCTCGGCGTTGATTCCACACACTTCTAAAGATATTACCGGCACTCGGTAAACATGGGTTTTGGCTTGACAATCGTCGGCATTATCGCTATCTTAATTACTGATTAGAAATCTTATCGCAGTCACTTCTCACACTTTTGGAGGGCATCATGCCTCGTTTGACAACGTTAGTTTTAGGGTTCATCACCGCAATTCTGTGCGGTTCTCTGTTTGCAGCGAATGCGGCACGCGTTGGCAACAATGTTAGCAACAATCAAGCGCACATGGTTCCGATTGAGTCGCGGCAGTTCCCGTTGACGGATGGGGGACCTGAGACACCAAGCGCTATTGGTAACAAGTCGGACGCGAGTTACACGGCACTAGGCTACTACATGTCCCCCGGTGTTCTGCTTGGGACCACGTCTTACGATACTCAGGCCAACATGCGCCAGCAGCGTCAAGTTGCGGTGGGTGCCGACGGCCGCGTCCATTTCGTCTGGACATCAGCCCCGCTACCTTTGGATGTGAGCCTTCGTAGCGTTTACTACACGACGTTCAAGAACGGCATACTGGGTAAGGCTGTTAACGTCTCATCGCTTGAACCCGAGAAGATTCCAGGCCGTTTCTGTACGGTCGACGTCTTCCAAAACAGAGGACTCGTGGTCAACCATTACGGTCCCACTGGGAGTCCGATCACCACTTCCGCTCTCGATGTCGGCTCTGCCTCCAATTCATTCAGTAAAGAAGACCCACCCGCGGATACAGTCAACTGCCAAAACATCTATGCCGGTGGGGCTACAGCAGCAACATTCCTGCATTATATCTGGCCGGTTGCGGCTGCCGATCAAGACGGCTCCGGCAAACTGGTCGTTCACATTGCGGCGTCGGAAGCCCAAACTAGCTTCGGTTTCAGTGTAATTACCTACTTCCGCGGAGTATCTTCGGGTGTAACTATAGACCCTGGCATGTACGGTACCTGCGGTACCTTCATCGATTCCTGTAACACAACCGGCTACGATATCGCTGCAGATCCTTATTCTGACAGGGTCGTTATCGCCTATCCGAGAGCAAGAGGAGGATCAAATCGCGAAAACAACGATTTGGCGTATCGCTTGTCGACCGACCTGGGCGCGAATTGGGGACCAGTAGTGAACGTCACTAACTACCCGACCGAGGCCCTAGAGCGTTGTGCAGGGGATATGTCGGTGCTATTCGCCAATGACAACTGTTTCCATGTCATTTACGTCGCCACTATTTACGATTCGGTGGCCAACACTATCTCGGATCAGGAAGCCAAGTTGTGGCACTGGTCGAGTTGTAACCCGACCCTGAGAAGCTTGGTACTCGACGCCGACAATAGCGATACCGGATGCAATACTCCGATGTTCGAATACAACGTCTGCAAAGTTAATCTGACTCAGTGCTACTCCTCAGTGCTGAATGATACTTTGCTCTACGCGGTGTATTCGCGCCAGCTTGGAACGACGGCGGATCCCGATTGTTCCAACCTGAAATACTTCAATCAGGAAGTATTCTTGTCTCCTTCATCCACCTGGGGTGAAACCTGGGGCGCACCGGTCAACTTGACCAACACCAAAACCAATGGTTGTTTGTCTGGATTCTGTGCCGATGACGGTTCTTCTTCGTCTGCAAAGTACGTCGAGGACTCTTTGCGTATCGAATACATGGAGGATCTGGATGCCGGCAGTAACGCGGGCAATGAGGGGGGTACTGGCTCGTTTCTAAACCCCATAAAATTCATAAGTTATCCGTGTGTAGCGATGGCACCTTATCAGATATTGACCTGTACGCCTAATGCTATCGAGTATCCGTTCCACGCAAACACTGGCGCTACTGCGACTCAGGATCTGTTGCTGACAAACGAGGGTAACGAATCGATAAACTGGACTTCATCCCTCGTCGTCGGCGATTGCCCGGTTACGATACCGGCAAGCGGTATTGTACCAGCTGGTTACACCAATTCGGCGACAATCACTGCTACGGTTGGCCCGAAGGGCACTGAGGGTCTCTTCCATAACACGATCAGATTCACCTATCAGGACGGAGCCAAGACACTGGATGTACCGGTTGAGTTCTACGTCTTCGATCTCACGGTTCATTTTTCAGCAGCGCCAACACATGGACGAAAACCGCTATTTGTGAGTTTCAATCCGCAGTTTAGTCCGCAACCAGATTCTGTGAGATGGTTGTTTGGGGATGGCGAAACGAGCATGGCACCTAATCCCATTCACAAATATCAGAACATGGGGGTATACGCTGTAACGCTGAATGCCTACAAGTTAGGATCGATGTTTACGCTTTCCAGGCCTGACCTTGTCAAAGTCTCAGATGCAAGAGCCGATTTTGCTGCTACTGCCCGCTGTGGAGGTGCGCCGCTTACGGTAACGTTCACTGACCTCTCGACAAGCAGCTATCCATTGACGGACTGGCATTGGGACTTCGGAGACAGTCAGACCAGCACGGAACAGAATCCAACTCATCAGTTTGCATCCATTCGTACCTACGACATCAAATTGATCGTCGTGGACAGTGTTGGGGCTGATACCCTGACGAAGGACGATTATGTCACTACTCAGCAATCGCTGAGCGTCGATTTCACCGGGAGTCCCACTCGCGGCCGCTTGCCTCTGACAGTGATGTTTGATCCTCTGTTACAGGGAGCTGCCAATGAATACTACTGGGATTTTGGTGATGGCGACACGAGCACGCTGGCGAATCCGATTCATGTCTATCAGACCCAAGGAACCTACAGCGTCAAATTCAAGGCGCGATTGAACCTCGATGGCTGTGATCAGGTTGATTCGATAATGAAGAGCGCCCACATAGTTGTTAACGACCTGAAGCCCGAATTCGTGGCGTCGCCGACAGCGGGTTATGAACCCCTGACGGTTCAGTTTACCGATTCAAGCAAAGGCAATCCGACCAGTTGGTATTGGGATTTCGGCGATGGCAATAGTAGCTCCGCTCAAGACCCATCCCACATCTATTCGAACGGTACCTATGACGTGTTTTTGCGGGTCACCAATGCTCTTGGCGTTGACAGTCTGAAGAAGCTGTCGTACATTCACGTCGACTCGGTCTACGTTGATCTGGAAGGCCAGATCATGAAACGGGGTTGGGTGCAGTTTAGACCGGGCTTCCCATTTAATCTCGTATTCTTCTGGGCGAACCTTGGAACTACTCCCGCCGCGGAGTGCGAGCTGAAGGTACTACTTCCTCCGGAGCTGGTATTTAGCGGTATCGACTGGATCTATACAGGCACAGGCACATACAGTGGATATTCTTTCTCTGGAGACACACTGGTAATTCCATTACAGACAATGGCCCCTTCGGGCTGGTTTGGTGGTTTCGTCCAAGCTTACGGTCAGATACCGGAGACCACTCCGATCGGCGACACGCTCATCTGCAAGTCGTGGTTGACCACAACCTCTCCCGAGACTCATCTTGCCAATAACGATGTTGTCACGAACCTCATCGTGGTCGGTTCATGGGATCCCAATGACAAGATTGCCGATCCGGGTGGAAAGGAGCTCAGTTTTGGAATCGCCCCTGATCAGCGCATTAATTACACCGTTCAGTTCGAAAACAA
>JAPLUP010000424.1 GCA_026397575.1 Candidatus Zixiibacteriota bacterium | reverse complement strand
GATCACGCTCCTGACGTCGAATTCTGCCTCCGTCAGGGCCGATTATGCGCTGATACGACTTCTCTGGACGCTGTTTACCGTGATCGAGTGGCTTTTCACGCCGATCACCACCATCCAGCCGAAACACCCTCAAAACGCTTTTACCTCAGCATGAAACCAAGTTTTTCAACAGTCCCCTTGCGGTGGGATTCCGTGCCCGGCAGTCGTCTCGCCTGCCGCGACATTGCCCGCCAGACGAGGACGGCTGGCGGGCACGGGAATGTGTTAGTTGGCGGAACCCTTCTGAAGTATTTCGAGCGTGTCGGCAGCGATCACCAATTCCTCATTGGCCGGCACTGACAGCACCTTGACCTCGGAATCGTCTGTCGAAATCACGACTTCCTTGCCGATTGCGCTCTTGTTACGCTCCGGGTCGATATGTATTCCGAGGAATTCCAGTCCGCTGGTGATCGCCTCGCGCACCTGCCAGGAGTTTTCACCAATACCGGCGGAGAAAACGATCGCATCAACGCCGCCCATAGCGGCGGCATAAGCGCCGATGTATTTTTTCACTCGGTACGTGTAGATATCAAATGCCAACTTGGCCGACTTGACGCCGTTACCCATTTCTTCCAGAATCTCGCGCATGTCGGAGGAGATTCCGCTGACTCCCACCAGACCCGAATGCTTGTTCAGCATCGTGTTGGCTTCATGCAGTGACAGTTCCTCGCGACCCATCATGTACAGAATAATTGCGGGATCAATATCGCCGCAGCGGGTACCCATCATCAAACCTTCCAGCGGCGTAAATCCCATCGAAGTATCGACGGACGTGCCGCGATCGATTGCAGTGATCGAAGCACCATTGCCGAGGTGTGCGGTTATGATCTTCAATTCCTCGCGCGACTTGCCAAGCATCTCGCCGGCACGCTTGGAAACAAAGTGATGATTCATGCCGTGGAAACCATAGCGTCGGATGCGGTATTTCTTGTACAGAATGTACGGTAAGGGATAGACGTAGGCATAGTCCGGCATCTTATGATGGAACGCCGTGTCGAACACGGCGACATTCGGCACTCCGGGCAGTCCATTAAACACCGCATTGATACCGCGGATGTTGTGAGGATTGTGCAGCGGCGCCAATTCGATGAGCTTGCGTAGCTCCAGCATCATGTCGGGTGTTACCAGACACGACGCCGTGAAGCGCTCACCGCCATGCACTATCCGATGTCCTACCCCGGCAATCTCGCCTTTGTCCTTAATCACGCCGTGATTTGGCGACAGCAAAATCGCGACGACGTTCTGGATCGCAACCGTGTGATCGAGAATCTCAGCCGATATCGTCACTTCCGGTCGGTCATGCGGCTTGTGCTGAATAACCGCGCCCGACATCCCGATGCGCGACACCATTCCTTTCGCCAGACAAACCTTGGTGTCCATCTCAAACAGCTGATATTTGACCGATGAGGAACCGCAATTGAGTACTAAGATTTTCATACTTGGTTCCTCCTATATCCTGTTGCCTTCGTTATCATACTTGAAGAATCCCTGGCCGGTTTTGACACCCAATTGTTCGGCGCGTACCATCTTGCGCAGCAGCGGACAGGGGTTGTATTTGACCTCCCCCAGTTCGTCGAAAAGATTCTCCATCCAACTCATCACTTCGTCTAAGCCCATCAAATCCGCCAGCGCCAGCGGCCCCATATTGAGACCGAAACCGAGCCTCATCGCGATGTCGATATCGTCGGCGCTGCAAATGCCCTCCATCAGTACGTGCATTGCCTCGTTGAGGAATGGCACGATAATGCGCGTAGTAACAAATCCCGGATACTCATTCACCGACACGGGCGTTTTGTTCAGCTTGCTGGCAAATTCATAGATGAATTTGTAGGTCGCATCGGAGGTTTGCAGACCGCGCACGATCTCGACCAAAGGCACTTTATGCACCGGATTCAGGAAATGCATACCGATCACCTTCTCAGGTCGATGGGTTGCCGATGCCAGATCGGAGATCGAGAGCGTGGAAGTGTTCGATACGAAGATCGTCTCGGGTGGGCAAACGCCGTCCAGCTCTTGGAACAGCTCGCGCTTGCTCTCACGGCTTTCCGGAATCGCCTCTATCACCATCATCGCTTGCTTGAGGCATTCACCGCAATCAGAGGTGGCTTTGATGCGCGCCAGGATCGCCCTTTTCTCGGAAGTGGTGATGCCCCATTTCTCAATATCGCGATCCAGCGCATCCGACAACAGATGCAGCGATTTTTCGAGTATCTCGCTATTCAGATCGCACAGGATCACTTCGGTACCGGTTTCGGCGATGGTGCGGGAAATCCCCTGCCCCATCGTACCGGCGCCGATCACAACAATTTTATCAAGTTTGTCTTCCGACATGTAAACCTCGCTGAAGTTAAGATAGTGGGCGCATCACTTGACGGACGCCCCACTGTGATAATCCGTCAATATATCTCTATATATCGACCGAGCAAGGGGTATTGTGAATTGTTTCTCAACCTCGCCGCGCCCAGGCATTTTCTGACCGACGCAGTTGCGAGACAGCGGGAACACAATCGCCGGGCTCCTGCTTTTCAAGAAGTATCTACGTGAGAAGAAGAAAGCTTGTTAATCCGTCACTTACTACTGGCAATGCGGGGCCGCGCCGCCGGAGAAGATATATGAGATCAAGTAAACGGCGTCCGATATGTCAATTTCTCCATCTCCGTTGGCGTCTCCTTTGCCCTGCGGATAGCCGCAATCAGCCGGAGCGGCGCCGCCGGAAAAGATGAAATTTATCAGGAACACCGGATCGGAAATATCAATGCTGTGATCGCTGTTAGCGTCGCCGCACTGACACTCGCTCTCGCAGAGGGTAAAATCGGCGCTCTTCGTCACCGTATTGACCGGCTCTCCCGAGGAATTCTTGTACAAAGAACTTGCGGTCACGTCGACACGGTAGTTCCCCCAAGCAACCGACTGCTGAGAGTCGTTCGTGCCGTTCCAAAGACCAAGTTGCGTTCCGGATATCATGGTGTTGTTGTACAAGTGGCGGACGAGCGTGCCACTACTGTTATAGATGTTGATGATAACCGCGCAGGGATCAGCCAGGACAAACGATATGTCGCTGTAGCAAATGCCGCCCCCCATATCCTTCGGGTTGACAAACAAATTGTTCACGTCAGTGCCGATAGCATAATGTTGTAGGCCTGACTGCGCCGTCCAGTTCTCGCAAATCATCATGTCACCACCACCCAAGTGCCCACCGGTGTTGGCTATGCTGACCGGATAGTCAAACTGGTTCGGCCCGGTACCTTCGGAGCCAAACGTTCCCAACACAGCGAGATCCTTGGTGAACTTGAAAATCACTCCGATGTCCGAGGTTGCCCAGACATGCCCGCAGGCATCCACCTCCAGGTCAGTGAATTTTCCACAAAAGCTACTTTCCAAGGCCATATCCCATTGTAGCGTGTAGTAACCCGAGCGTGATAGTCGCACTATGCGATTATTACCCGCATCAAGCACATACACGTAGTTGTTGTTGGCAAACCAGACTCCGGTCGACTGGTTGAAGCGCGTCTTGCCGCAGACTATCGCCCGAATGTCAGTGAAATGCCCGACTCCACTGCCGGTTGAGCCGTAGCTGAGTATCTGAGCGCCGCCGTAGTTAAACGCATAGATCTTGTCATTCTTGCACGCCACCCATGTTTCATAACCCCACTCATTGGTGAATGACCCGCCAACACTGACATCCAAATCGGTCGGTTGCCACATTGTTGCGTTGCAGTAAAAGTCGTGGATCAAACCGGAATCGGGCGTCGGCCAGTGGTAGTGTAATCTCTCTACCCGATGATTTTGTCGATCGGCAACGTAAATGTAGTAATATGGTGAAACCGGATTCTCGTCACTGGTTGGGGAAATCACTTTGACACCCATCGGCTCGTCGAGACTGTCGAGGCCTCCGCCGAATTGACCCCAAGCACGCAACCTGGAGCCTTCGCCGTAGGCTTGATCCATATACACCAACCGCGACCAGCAGGGATCAGCATAGACCAGCAATGCATGATAGAAGTTCAAGAGGGTATCGATCATATACCCGGGCGACTGGGAATATACCTGACAGAACAAATCCACATTCCAAGCTGAATTAGCCTCGGTCTTGTTCATAACCCAAATTTCGGGACTCTGGAACTCCTTTTGCCTCACGAGGAGCTGCGGATACAGGCTTTCAGTTGACAGGATTGCACAAGCAAGACCAAACATAACCGCGCGGGTCGTCCCCCTCATCGTATGTCTTCCCCTTTCGCTTTTTCCCCCTGTTGTTTCCCCCGCAGCAGGCTCAGTTCCTGATTCAAGAGTGGCAAGAATCCGTTGATCTCGCTGAAACGCCAGCCACGACTAATCCTCTCAAATTCTATCTTTCCGGAACCTGTCCTAACGCCACTGGCGCGTAAACGATACTGGCACTTCACTATGCACCTGTCCCCCACAAAACTCAGGTCGCAGTCAATAATCTCAAAGTCCCAAAGCGTTCCGAGCTTGCCTGGCAGCGGGTTTGTCATTACGACATTTCGACCCGGCATGGCAGCAATGAGGGCACCGAACTGCTGTACGAAGTCCTGCCAGAGTAAGACATGACCGTCAGTGCTAATCGTAATCGAGTCGAGCGACAGTGCCGAACTGCCCGGCTTGGTTCTCCTGATATCCTGCTGGAATTGGTTGAGTTCGAGTTGGACCTTCTGAGTGTCGTTGATAACGAAACCAGACTGACAACTGGCTCTGGGTGCAATAGAAGCGACGCTTAGGAGAATCACCGCAGATCTCAAGAACAATCTCACTTGTCGACTCCGTCGCGGATGGATTGCTCCGCCTTCCATCGCTCCATCAGCAAAGCATTGTTTTTCTCTCTCTCCTTCCCCTTACTGATTGCCTTTTCGATAAGGGCACCAGTCAGAGTACCCTTGTATTTCGCTAGAAGATCACGTTGGCGCTGCTCTCTCTCCGACGGATTCACTCCGGCCCCCGCGAGTCTGCCAAGCGCACCCTCAAAATACATGGAAGTCGGGTACTCCCGAATCAGTTTTTCAGCCCATTCACTCCCATGCTGTTTGTCTATGAACATCGCCAGGTGGCAGGTTGCAGCGGCATAGTTGCTCTCCGCATGCAAAGCGAAAAACTTTCGGAGACACTCAATCCCATTTTCAGTCTGACCTCCCAGGTAATCCGTCTCAGCCTCTCTCCAGAGGTCAAAGGCTTCTCTTTCTGGACCCACGGGCTCCGTAACTCGAAAGCTGATCTTGTTTGATATATACTGGTCTCTCCACCAATGACGGTATACAGCTTGCGCTTGGTAACTTCCCGGTGGAAGCATCGGAGTCAGGGACTTACGTGGCAGATCGCCGAATATTCCGTCCAGCCCGAAAACGCCAGCGAGTGACTCACCCGGTTGGATTACCCAGCTACCGATTAAACCCTCAATACTGTGCCCTCGTGGTCCCTTGATGCGCAAGGATTTACCGGTTGCGTCCCAAAGAGTTATTGAGAAGTAGGAGTCACCCAAGTCCAAGTTCATGACGCTGACGGTATCTGAGGTGCGATTTGTCACTAGCACCTTCAAGTCGATGCCTTCGCCGGTAAGATATGTAGACTTGCCTGTCTCGATGCTGAGCGACAAGTCCGCAAGGGGCGATGAATGCGCCGGACTGTCTGGGAGGGCACTCACCAAGCAGGTTATCGCCATCAAGACGACTGGCAGGTTCACCCTGTACATAGGTCGTGAAGAATCCATCATTTAAGGAACCCTCTTTGCTGTAATATAGCTCTTAATGTGCATCCTGCACGAATCGCAGAAATTGTAACAAATGTTACTGACGGGTGAGCCACAGGGAGAGCCTGGACACCAAGAATAGACGTTACTACCGCCCCCCAAACACATGCCCGACATGACGCAAACAGAATCTGAATTTACGTCATGATAATTGCCGGAATCTGGGGAACAGTATTCCTGCAAATCTGCTCTCAGATGTCCCAATTCGTGCACAACGTTGTGTGCCTTGAATTCCTTGCTCTTGGGATACAGCCACTGGTCGAGTGTACCGACTGGAATGAAGCTCGCATAAACGGGATCATAGGCAATTGTCACACCACCTGTGCCAACGATCTCTTGGCCTAACGGTGTCGAGAGTCCCTTGATGACATACAGATGGTACTGATATGTAAGGTCACCCCTCGCGTAAACGCGGTTCGCGGTCATCCAGACGTATTCTTCCATCTCCGTCGGATTAGATGGATCGTAGATCACGAATCTATTCGCTAGACTAACCTCAGGGTCGATGTACTCCCATCTCATACCGGAGGAATTGAACCTCTGCGAGGCCCAAGTCGAGGTGAAGGGGGTTTCAAATATCGAAAACAATCCCCCGTGTCCCAGCGAATCTTGATATTGGCGCAAATATTCTATCTTACTGGCGGACAAGTTCGGGTCTTCCGGCGGGTTAATTACAGTCGGAAGAGAGATTGTGATGCCTGCACACCCGCATATGGAGGCCAGCACCAAGAAAGCCAGGATCGAAACTCCACGGACTCTCAGTCCAGCCGTCATGGCCCCAGCACGAATGCTGTAACGCTGTAGCACGCCTATCCACTTCATGAAGAAGCCTACAAAGATTATGATTTCTTTACTCGCATGAACAATGTCACACCGCGCCTAACAATTGTCAAGAGAAATTTTCATTGTCTTCAACCTTTTTCTCGATTATACCCCTCTTACTGTCAGAATCTGTCAGTGGGGACATGAACAACCAGGAATATGCCGCGAATTCTCTTCCTCAAAGTGATTGACCCGTCTAAGACCCCGCTGACCCCTTCGCTTCTTTCGTCACGTCGTACGGATCAACATGGATTACGACATTGGCCATAGCAAAACGCTGGGCGATTAGTTTCTCCAGTTCGTCGGCGATATGGTGCGCTTCAACCAATGTCGCCTCAGCCGGCATCACGATATGGAAATCGATATGGCGTTGACTTCCCGACTTGCGGGTGCGCATGCGGTGCCACGACACAACGCGGGGCTCGCTCTGGACGATCTTCTCGATCTCAGCCACTTCGGATTCCGGCAGACTGCTGTCCATCAAATGCCGTCCCGCGCTGACTGTCAGCTTCCAGCCGATACTGCCGATCAGGATCGCCACCAGTATCGCCACGATCGGGTCGATAATATGCCAGTCGGTAATCCAGACCAGAACCAATCCCCCGGCTACACCCAATGACGTATAGACATCGGTAGACAAATGCTGGGCATCGGCCTCCAGTGCAACCGAGTCTTCTCTCTTCGCGACCTTGAACAGATATCGCGCCACAAGCGTGTTGACGATGACGGAGACAACCATAACAGCGGTGCCCCAGCCAAGATGTTCCAGTTCGCCTCCCTCGTGGTTGTAAATCAAGAGGATCTTCTTCACCGCCTCGACCATAATCCAAACCGCCGCGAACACAATCAGGGCGGCTTCGACGACACCGGAGATGCTTTCGGCTTTGCCGTGCCCAAATGGGTGTTCGTGATCCGCCGGACGGTCGGAAATGCGCACCGAGAAGAAGGCAATGATTGCCGCCAGCAAATCATTGGCGGAATGAATCGCCTCCGAGATGATACTGACCGATCCCGAAAGTATTCCGATCACCAGCTTTAGTATTACCAAGGCCGAATTGGATGCTACCGAGACCAGCGCTGCTCTTGTCTTAGCTGTATTTATCACGAATCCTCTTGGATGATAAACGCACGAGACACCCGCCTCAAAAGACAACAACTCTCAGCAATTATAAACCGATCGCCGCATTCTACAACATATTTGTGTTCATTTCGGGATTGCGCGTCGATTTTGCCCTCGTATACTACTAAACAGAATGTGGGAATTCCATTCGATCGGTCGCATTCTGGTGGTTTTGGGAATCATAATCTTCGCCGTCAGCCTGCTACTGATATTCGCTGACCGCATCCTCCTGCTTGGCAAGTTTCCGGGCGACTTGTTTATCAAAAGGAAGAATTTCGTCGTATATTTCCCGTTGGCGACATCAATCCTATTAAGTCTGTTGCTAACATTGATCCTATATTTGTGGAGAAGATGATCGTATGACCAAAGTCGACCGCCTCTGGGTTCTGGGGCAATGGACATTCCTCGCTGGGTTCATTCTTGTGTTGATCCTGGTATCGCCCTCTCACGATCCGCTGCTGCCTGCCTGGTTCGGAATCATCTTGTGCGTGCTCGGCCCGATCATCGTGGCATTCGCGGTCCGTTCGCACCGCGCCATCAATCACTCGGTCAGAGTCAAAGTCGGCCCCTCACCTGACCCGGAGAAGAAACTGGTTGATTGCGGGATTTACACACGAGTTCGTCACCCGATGTATTTCGCAGCAATCTTGCTTCTTCTCGGTGCCGCAGTCTGGCGCGGGAGTTTTGTCGCGTTGGGCTATGTGGGTCTGGCCGTGGTGTTTCTATATTTCAAGGCCAGTTACGAAGAGCGTCTGCTGTTGCAGACTTACTCCGACTATCCTGCCTACATGAAGCGCACCGGTCGCTTGTTGCCGCGACTCTGGCGGTAGCTCAAAGCAAACTCCGAAAAGAAACTCAATCCAATTTTGCAGAGCTGTGTACAATCACTCAGGAATTGAAAGGGCGGCATCTTCAATCTCTATTCTGCGTCCGATCGTTCCGTAAAGTCAAAAGGGCTTGGTCTTTTTGTGAAGACCGCATTATCATCTGCAGCAACAAAGCATGTTGACCTTGGGTTCAGGGTCAATTCCGAGGAGGAATTATGCACCAATCGGATCATGGTGTCGGCGGTGAGGCGCGCCGCTCACCCTCTTTCAGTTTACGATCACTGCTCACGCTCGGCCAGCGCGGCAATACGCTGCCCTACTTGATTATCGCGCTGCTGGCTGTCATCATCGTAGTCGGCGGCATTCTCTTGCTTTCACGGGAAAGCCGCGAAGCCGTCAAGGTTAAACTCTTTACACCGACTAACGAAGTGCCGCAGACAACCAATTTCACGGTGTCGTTTTCCAAAGACCTGGTGCACGACTCGCTGGTGAACAAACGTCTTGATACCGCGCCGGTGGAGTTTGACCCCAGGATTCCCGGCAAGTTTGAGTGGATCACACGCAACAAACTCCGGTTCTATCCCGATATCGCGCTGGCGCCATCAACTCGCTACGCCGCTGAGATTCTGCCGCACATTGCGGCCGACTATGGATATGCACTACGGGGCGACCGCAAGTATGAATTCTATACTCCGGCGTTTCGCGTGAATAGCGCCTGGCTTACTTATGAATTAACGCCCGAATCCGACCAACAGGCGAATCTTTTCGCATCCGTTGAATT
>JAPLUP010000525.1 GCA_026397575.1 Candidatus Zixiibacteriota bacterium | reverse complement strand
GTCATTAAGAACGAAATGCGCAATTTGGTCTCAGACCTTGATAAGATTCCTTTTCCGTATTGGAAAATCTTTGATGATATTCATTACGACGATTCTTACATAAAGGAACTTTTCAAGGGAGCCAAAATCGTTGGTGCATTTGAAGGTAGTAGAGGATGTCCATACGCCTGTGGCTATTGTACAAACGATTATGTTCGAACATTATACAGAAGTAAGGGGAAGTGGCGCCGCGAGAAATCACCAGAGCGAATTGTTCAAGAGGTACGGCTGTTTCGTGACGAGTATGGCCTTGATTGTGTATACTGGATTGATGAAATAGTATTAACTAACATTGAGCGTTTAAAGAGATTTCGAGATCTTTATAGTTCGGAAATAGGGGTACCATTCGTTTTTATGGAGCGCCCAGAAAATATGACCGATGAAAAGGTTAACATCATCAAACAAGCGGGAGCACAAAAGGTCTTAATTGGCATTGAGTCGGGTGATGAGAATATCCGAAGGAACCTACTAAATAGACACCATTCACAGGAAACAATCATATCTGCTTTTCGAACTGCCAAGAAGTATGATCTTACTACTCACGCATTCGTTATGATTGGATTTCCTGGCGAAGATAGAAACTCAATTGAGGCAACTTATAAATTACTTAGAGAAGTACAGCCAGATACGATTCAGGCTACTATTTTTTACCCTCTAAGAGGAACAAAGCTGTGCGAAAAGGTTGTGGGTGAAGGACTTTTTGATCTAAGAACACCTATGCCAATGAACTATTATGATGGTAGTTGTCTAAATTTTCCAGAAAGCAAGAAGAAACAAATTTTGCGGTGGCAATTTATTCTTAGCAACTATAACAGTAGGGTAAGTGGTTTATACATAATAGCTCTACCTAGCCAATTAATCTTTCGTATATTTGTCTTGTTTTTTAGAGTCTGTATGAAGTTCAGGCGTGTAGGATTTTTCTCAACATTGAAGGCTATATGGAGAAAGATTAAGGTGAAGCTTTGAGGTATGCAACTTCATATACCACGGGATTGCTGACTAAGAGTTAATTTCAAAAGGTGTGGAAATTGGCAAAAAAGTAGCGTAGCCTTTCGGTGAACATATAACCGCAATGGTCGTGTGGAAACGCGACCGACGAAAGGATACGCTGATGTCAAGGTATCAGAAGTTGACGGATAGGACAAGGGGAATCGATCAAGACCAGATGTTCGGTTTGGCTGGGGATTTGGATGCTATTGCCCGAGAAGGGGCTCGGCGGATGCTGGTGGCGATACTGGAAGCGGAAGTAACTGAGTTTCTGGGACGGCAGCGTCAGGTGACGCTGGGGAGCGGTGTGGTTCCGGTGCGAGCTCCCCGTGTCCGCGAGACCGAGGAGCCGTTTTCCTCGCAGGCGCTACCGGCCTACCAGCGGCGGTCGCGGGCGGTGAAAGAGCTGATTCCAGAGTTTGTATGTTCAGGGACTGGCAACGGGGGACTTTGAGCCGGCTCTACGGGGGCTCTTGGGCGAGGGGGCGAGCCTGTCGCCGTCGACGGTAGTTCGGCTGAAGAGGCAGTGGGAGGTTGATTACGAGCAATGGCGGAAGCGGTCATTGCGGGAGCATCGATACGCCTACCTGTGGTGTGACGGGGTGTATCCGAAGGCGGGTTTACAGGGTGACAAGACGGCCTTTTTGATTGTGCTGGGGGTTAATGAGAACGGTGAGAAGGAACCCTTGGCGATTCTGGAGGGGTATCGGGAGTCGACCGAGAGTTGGGCCTCGGTGTTACGGGATCTCAAGAGCAGAGGATTGACCGATCCGAAGCTGTTTATCGGCGACGGGGCTTTGGGCTTGTGGGGGGCGATCAACAAGGTCTATCCCGAGACCGAGCATCAGCGTTGCTGGGTTCATAAGATGCGGAACATCCTGATCTACTCGCCGCGGCGAGCGACTGCACGGGGAGGTCAAACAATTGCTCCGACAGATATACGATGCAACCACCAGGGAAGAGGCCGAAACCTACGGCCGGGCGTGTCCGCGGGCAGTTGACTGTCTGCTGAAGGATCAGAACTCGTTGCTGACATACTTCGCCTATCCGCAGGAGTACTGGGTCAGTTTGAAGACTACCAATCCCATCGAGTCTATCTTCGCCACCATAAAACTGCGAACAAACGCGACCCGACGGATCAAATCACCCCGGTCGGCGCTGTATCTGATTTTCCAGTTGATCTTGCGGGCACAGAAGAGATGGCGCTGTATTAACGCCCCGCATCTCGTAACGAAGGTTCTTGATGGCGTGACGTTTGAAGATGGAATCGAGGTCCGGACAGAGAAAAACAATAAGACCGAAAGAAACGCTGCTTGAAAAAACAATTTACACAACTCTTGACATAAGCTCCAGCAGGCATACGTCACCAGGCTTTTCAGTGGCAGTTTCTATATCTATGAAATCTATGATATTCTTGAGGATATGGTATCACTTCCTATGTATTTTAGAAATTTTTTCGTGTTTA
>JAPLUP010000048.1 GCA_026397575.1 Candidatus Zixiibacteriota bacterium | reverse complement strand
GATGATCAGGGGGAAAGTTCAGCGCGCCAAAATTGTAGTATTCCGTTTCGACTTCGGGACCCAAGGCCACTTCGAAGCCCATGCCATAGAAAATATCGATTATTTCGTTTAGCGTACGGGTGATCGGATGAAGCTTACCGGTTGGGTAACGCTTACCAGGAAGCGTATAATCCAACCCCGAGTGGCGATGAGACTTGGCCCCACCGAGAGCCAGCGACTGCGAGGCAAGCAATTCTTCAATCTGCTTTTTAGTTTCATTTGCCTGCTGGCCGTAGCCCTTGCGCTGTTCGCCGTCGTAGTCCTTCAACGTCCGCAGGAGAGTAGTAAGATTACTCTTTCTACCGAGGTACTTGACACGAAGAGACTCTATCTGATCGGCTGAATTACACTGGGCGATCTCGGCCTTGGCATCGGTGAGGGCCAAAGCAAGCACGGCAGTCCAATCGACGTTCATGCCTAGGCTTTTTTCGCAATCTCAGTCAGTTTGGTAAAAGTCATTTTGTCACGAACCGCGAGATCAGCCAGCATCTTGCGGTCAAGATTCACGCCCGACTTTTTCAGACCATGCATAAAGGCCGAATAGCCGATACCCGTCAGACGACAGGCCGCAGATATACGCGTAATCCAAAGGCGACGGAAATCGCGTTTCTTGTTGCGACGATCACGATAGGCGTAGGTCAGGCCCTTCTGTACCGTCTCTTTGGCAGTGCGCAGGAGTTTGCTCCGGCCACCGAAATTGCCTTTGGCTTGTTTGAGAATTTTCTTGCGGCGTCTTCGCGAAGCCGGATTGTTGGTTGCGCGTGGCATCTAAGTGGTCTCCTTCTTAAATCCTAACAAAAGCAGCGCTTTAGCCTGGAAGCAGGTACTTGAGTTTCTTGGCGTCGGCACTCTTCACATAAGTGGCTTTGCGCAGGTGTCTCTTGCGCTTCGCCGACTTTTTCGTCATAATATGGCGAGCTAACGCTTTCTTACGTTTAATCTTGCCGTTGGCGGTTTTCTTGAACCGTTTTGCGGCAGCTCTATTGGTCTTCATCTTCGGCATTTTTCGTTCCTTTATCTATTGCCTGCTTCGGGCTCACCACCATCGTTAGCGTGTTACCCTCCATCCTCGGCTCGACCTCAACGACGGCCAAAGCCGCCAGATCTTCCTTAAGACGGTTCATTATCTTCGCGCCAAATTCCTGATGCGCCATTTCCCTGCCACGGAAATCAACCATCAGTTTAACTTTGTAGCCTTCCTTGAGGAACTCGACTGCGTGCTTGGTTTTGAACAGGTAATCGTGTTCTTCAATCTTCGGACGGTATTTCATTTCCTTCAGGTTCACCTGATGCTGCTTTTTCTTGGAGACTTTCGCCTTTTTCTGCAGCTCATATTTGTAGCGACCGTAGTCAAGAATCTTACAGACCGGCGGTCGCGCGGTGGGCGAAATTTCAACCAGATCAAGTCCGCGGCTAAAAGCCATATCAAGAGCGTCTCTGGTTTGCATGATTCCGATTTGCTGGCCTTCATGGTCGATGACCCTCACCTCGGGGATGCGAATCATTTCATTCACTCTGATCTCAGGCTTTCTCTTGCTTATATCGACACCTCCCATAACGGGTTACGTTTACGAAGACAGAGCATCTCCATTTAGCTTGTTATTATATATGACGACCATGGATTTGCCAAGCAAAAAATCTCCCCTTCGTCCACGGCTCTATGACGTCATTTTCGAGGGCAAAGCGCGGCTCTTGATCTCTGCCGTAAGCCGATCGATGGCTTCTGCAACCGAAATTGCCCCCAAATCCCCCTCGCCATGGTGCCGCAGCGCGATTTTTCCGCTTTCGACCTCTTTATCACCGCAAACCATCATATAGGGAACTTTTTGCGTCTCGGCTTCGCGAATCTTATAGCCAACCTTTTCAGGGCGGGCATCAAGCTCGGACGCCGAAGAAACGCTCCAGAGATCCGAAAATCGCGCGATGAATCATGTAGGGCCGCTTGTGGGCGCCGTCTGAATCGACATACGACAGATCAAAGCGTTCCGGCAGGTTGAAGTCAAACTGCACAGTTGTGCACTGCCAGACACGCGCCATGGCGTCGCGAATTTTGATATCGATTTTGGGGCCATAGAATGCGCCCCCGCCCTCATCGACGTCATACTTCAAGTTTCGTAGCTCCAAGGCCTTACGCAACGATGCCTCCGCCTGCACCCAACGTTCAGCTTCACCGATCGCGCCTGCAGGACGGGTGGATAGGTAGATCTGGTAATCCCAGAAGCCAAACGCGCCAAGTATCTCTTTGGTTAAATCGAGCACGCCGACAATCTCATCTTCAAGCTGGTCCGGCGTACAGAAAATGTGCGCATCGTCTTGAGTAAAACCGCGGACACGAAATAGCCCATGCAGCACGCCACCGCGCTCGTAGCGATAAACGGTGCCAAGTTCCGCCCAGCGGATCGGCAACTCGCGATACGAATGGACCCCCTGCTTGTACATTATTATGTGGAATGGGCAGTTCATCGGCTTGATCTGGTACTTCTCGTTGTCGACATCTATCGGCGAGTACATGCTCTCAGCGTAATGAGTCGTATGCCCCGAGGTCTCCCAAAGCTTGAGCCGAGCGATATGAGGTGACATCACCAGTTGGTAGCCGTGAGTTAGGTGCATGTCCTTCCAATAGTTCTCTATAATATGCCGCATGAGAGCGCCCTTGGGCAGCCAGAGCGGCAGGCCGCCTCCGGTTTCCTCGGTGATTGTGTACAGCCCGAGTTCTTTGCCGAGCTTGCGATGGTCGCGCTTCTTGGCTTCTTCGAGTCGAGTCAGATACTCGTCCAACATTGTCTTCTTGGGAAAAGCGATGCCGTAAATGCGCTGCAACATTTTGTTGTGCTCATCACCCCGCCAGTAGGCGCCCGCAACTGAAAGTAACTTATAGGCCTTGATCTTGTCGGTTGCAGGCAAATGCGGTCCCCGGCAGAGATCGCTGAAAGTATCGTGATGATAATACGAAATGATAGACTCGCCTTCCAAACCATCGATAATCTCCAGCCGGTACACTTCGCCTTCCTGTTTGGCGCGACGAATGGCTTCCTCGCGAGAGATTTCCTCTCGCTGGAAACGATGTTTCCCTTCGATGATTTGCTTCATCCGCTTTTCGATGAGCGCGAGGTCTTCGTCCGTAAACGGCTTGACAACGTCGAAGTCGTAATAGAACCCTTCCTCGATCGCAGGGCCGATGCCGAGTTTGGTGCCGGGATATAGTTCCTTGACCGCCTGCGCCATGACATGCGCGGAAGAGTGCCAGAAGACGCTCTTACCGATCGGTGAATCGAACGTGTGAATCTGAATCTGACCGCCGGATTTCAGCGGAACATTGATGTCTTTGACGACACCGTCGATCGAAACCGCGAGTGCGTCCTGAGCCAGTCGCTCGGAGATGGATTTCGCGATATCGTAGCCGGTGGAACCGTCGGGGAACTCTTTTGACGAGCCATCAGGGAACTTGATTTCTAATACCATTGCCTAAACCAACCTTATAAAAAATAGCCTCTTCGACCGAGGCAAGAAATGGTGGGCGATACAGGAATCGAACCGGTGACCTCCTGCGTGTCGAGCAGGCGCTCTAACCATCTGAGCTAATCGCCCACGTCGCTCTATAGTTATCAAGTTTATCTCCGCGGTTTTTGTTTGTCAAGGGTTTTCCTTACACCGCCTCAATATCACGCATCGAACGGCCTTCTTCAGCCTTCGCGCCGGCGAAAAATCGCAGCGAAAGTCGCGCCCATGATTTTGATATCGGAAAACAAGCGACGATTCTTCTGGTATTCGAGAGAAAGTTCGATCTTGTCCGGCAAGATGGTCTGAAGGTACCCACTTTCCGGGTCAGCAAAGCCCGCGAGGATTTCTTCCTCATAACGGTACTTGAGCGATGCCGGATCGGTAAGCCCCGGCAGGTAGTCGAGGATTTCCCGTTGGTCGGGTGTATAGAGTACCACGTACTTGGGGGACTCGGGTCGCGGGCCGACGAAAGTCATGGAA
>JAPLUP010000120.1 GCA_026397575.1 Candidatus Zixiibacteriota bacterium | reverse complement strand
CCGGTTGCTTGGCGTCGAGACCGGATGTCTCCTGTTCGGCCCTGCCGAGGCGAAGGTTCTTCTCCTCGATGATCTCGTTTATCCACTCAACTACTGACTCTCAGATAATATAGTGACAGACTGGCGAGATCGTGCTATATTTATTGCATGGGAAATCGCAAAGGAGAGAAAAGAGACTTCAAAGAGCTGGAGAGGCGACGTTATGTTGCTGCCGGTCTGTTTGAAAGGGACTTGACTGATTCTGAAATTGCCAGACGATTGCACGCTCACCGTCAAAGCGTTGGCAGGTGGCGACAACAATGGCTGAGTAAGGGCAAGGAGGGGCTAAGGGGGGCCGGGCGTTCTGGTCGCAAATCCCGGCTTGATGAGAAGCAAAGGCAAGCGGTGATTGAGCGCCTGCTGAAGGGTCCGAAGGCATGTGGGTTTTCGAGCGACGTATGGCCACTAGTACTTACTTGCAGAAGTAATTTATAGATATGATCTTTGCTTTCCGAGAGGAGGGGTAGTAGCTTGGAGAGCAAGAGATGGCAAAAGCAACGGTAATTGTCTTGAGTCAGTCAGAGCGGGAGACTCTGGATGGCTGGCTGCGTGCGGGGAAAACGGAACGTCGCCAAGTCGAGCGTGGGCGGATCATTCTCCTAGCAGCGCGGGGAGAACAGACGCAGGCGATTGCGGCGATCTTAGAGACTTCAGCGGTGCGGGTGAGTAAATGGCGGGTGCGTTTTGCCCGGATGGGACTAAGTGGTCTGGTCGATGCCCCGCGTCGAGGCAAACCGTCCAAGTATGATCGGAACACGGAACGGCGGATACTGAAGGTGTTGGACGAGCCTCCCCCCTCCGGTTATGCCACGTGGAGCGGAACGCTGGTGTCACAACGCTTAGGCGATGTGAGTGCGGCCCAGGTCTGGCGGGTGTTACGCCGTCTGGGGATTCACCTGCAACGACGCCGCAGTTGGTGTGTCAGCACCGATCCCCAGTTTGCTCCGAAAGCCGCGGATATCATCGGACTCTATCTCGACCCGCCGGAGAATGCGCTGGTGTTGTGCGTGGATGAGAAACCGCACATCCAAGCCCTGGAACGGGCCCAAGGTTGGCTACGTCTTCCTAACGGCAAGGCGCTCACCGGTTACAACCACGAATACAAGCGTCACGGCACCACGACCCTCTTTGCCGCCTTGGAGATTGCCACGGGACTGGTCAAAGCCGGTCACTTTCAGAGACGGCGGCGGAAAGAGTTTCTGTCCTTTATGAATGAGTTGGTCGCTGATTTTCCCGGTCGCGAAATCCATGTGATCGTCGATAATCTCAACACCCACAAGCCGAAACAAGATGGCTGGTTAGCCCATCACAAAAACGTCCATCTCCATTACACCCCCACCCATGCCAGTTGGTTGAACCAGATTGAACTCTGGTTTAGTATCTTGAGTCGCCGCGCCCTCAAGGGCGCCAGCTTTACCTCCCCTCGTCAATTACGGGAAGCGATTGACCGATTTGTCGAAACCTACAACGAAACCGCTGCCCCCTTTCAATGGAAAAAACAACAAGCCTTTCCCAAAAAACTTAAACAATATTATGCGAATTTATGAAAGTAAGTACTAGCCTCGGGTTCCGGAAATAGGCCGGGTAGGACTGAAAATAAGCGATGATAAAGCGAATCGTGGCCGAAAAAGCCTTTTCCATCGGACGGCAGTCGCTCCACTGCGCCAATTTCTTCAAGTTGTGCGCGATGCAGAGCAGGAGGAACTCACCCCGCACTTGGCCCAATCCCCGTAAACTGAACCGCGTGAAACCAAAGTTAAATTTGAGATTGCCGAACACCGGTTCCACCAACTCCCGGCGACGGGCATAGATCGCTTGACCAGGTGGTGAGGCCAACTTGCCCGCCAGTTCTTGTTCGCAGACAAAGGTCTCGGCAACATCCAGGCAGCGACAGCGTCTACGAGTACAGGCCGCTTTCAG
>JAPLUP010000071.1 GCA_026397575.1 Candidatus Zixiibacteriota bacterium | reverse complement strand
GTCGGGCGTGCGGCTCGAAGCCGAAGTCCATATCGTTACCGGCGAAATTACCTCGGCGCAGAACATTTACAAGTCGATCAAGCGTGCCGGCTATGAAGTCAACGACCTGGTGTTGCAGCCGTTGGCATCGGCGATGTGCGTCCTTAACAACGACGAAATGGAACTCGGCACCGTTCTCATCGACCTCGGTGGCGGCACAACCGATCTGGCTCTCTTTACCGATTCGTCAATCCGGCACACGTCGGTGATCGGTCTTGGCGGACGGAACATCACCAACGATCTGGCCATCGGCCTGCGCACGCCGGTAGACCACGCCGAGCAGATCAAAATCGACTTCGGCGCCGCTATGGCTAGTCTCGTGGAGGCGGAAGAGATGATATCCGTGCCGACCGTAGGCGACAGACCACCACGGGAAGTTTCTCGCAGCGTCGTGGCCAATATCATCGAGCCGCGCGTGGAAGAAATTTTCAAACTGGTCTTGATGGAATTAAAACGCACCAACTTCTACCAATCGGTCGCCGGCGGTATTGTGCTGACCGGCGGTGGTTCACTGCTGCGGGGCATTGATCTGCTGGCGGAGCAAATCTTCGATATGCCGGTACGCGTCGGAATTCCGAAGGGTTTCACCGGTATGGCGAACATCGTCAGCAACCCGATCTACTCGACAGCTTTCGGATTGGTTCGCTATGGCATCGATCATCCGGAGAAGAGCAGACGGGATGCGGGCATCTTCAACCGCACCTTCAGCCGGTTGGAAAGAGTATTTAATTCGATGTTTAATTTCTAAGATAGAGAGAAAGGCTTTTACGATGAGCGAGAACCCGATGAAATTGGAATTCGCCTCCGACTATGCGAACTACGCCAAGATCAAAGTCGTGGGCGTCGGCGGCGCCGGTGGCAATGCCGTAAATCGCATGATTGCACATGGTCTGACCGGCGTAGAGTTCATCTCAATCAACACCGACTCGCAGGCGCTCGATTTCTCCAAGGCCGATGTCAAGCTTCAGATCGGCGGCAATGTCACCCGCGGCCTCGGCGCCGGCGCGCGACCGGAAGTCGGCAAGCAGGCGATGGAAGAGGATCGCGAGCGCGTCGCGTCATTATTGCAGGGCGCTGATCTTGTCTTTGTCACTGCTGGCATGGGTGGCGGTACCGGCACCGGTGGCGCGCCGATCGTCGCCGAGATCGCTCGCGAAATGGGTGCGCTGGCCGTGGCCATCTGCACCAAACCATTCGAGTTTGAGGGTCGCAAGCGGATGAACCGCGCACTGACAGGTATCGACGAACTCAAGACGCGTGTCGATACGCTGATCATAATTCCCAATCAACGCTTGCTGTCGATAGTCGATCCCTCTACCAAATTGACGGATGCCTTCATAATGGCGGACGACGTTCTGTTCCGCGCGACCAGAGGTATCTCCGATCTGATTACAATCCCCGGACTGATCAACTGCGACTTTGCCGATGTCCGCACTGTGATGATGGAAATGGGGGACGCCATGATGGGTTCCGGCGTCGGTACCGGCGAAAACAAGGCCGCCAATGCCGCTCGTATGGCGATCAATTCGCCGCTGTTGGAGGACGTCATCATCGCAGGCGCGACAGGGGGGCTGGTCAACGTTACCGGCTCACCCGATATGACGCTTTACGAAGTGAATGAGGCCACCACGGTAATTTATGACGCTGCCGGTTCGGACGCCAATATCATCTTTGGCGCGGTCATTGATCCGGCATTGGACGATGAAATCCGCGTGACCGTTATCGCCACCGGGTTCGGCACCGCCAAGCGCCAAATGATTGAGAAGATGGAGCAACCGGAGCCGGTCGACCTGTTCGAGAAACGGGGCGAAATGCCTTTTGTTTCTCGCATTGCTGGTTTCGATAGGCCGGTGACAGCGGAGCAACCGGTTACCGAAAACGCCGAGGCAATCAACTTCGAGGATCTCGAGGTGCCTGCGTTTTTGCGCAACCGTACCCGATGACGTGAACAAATTCGCCTGTCGAGGAGCACTAAACAAAGAAATCCTGATCCCATGACTGCCATGAGACCAGTTACACCCCCGGTTCCCCACGGGCCGGGGGTGTCCGCTTTTTCAGACAAGCACCTGCAATGCAACAGGTTACACTCGAACGAGGCACACTGACGACTTAAAGCGTTACTTCAAAGTTTTTGTTGATAGCATGCGTATCGGTCGATAGATTCGCGTCGTAACAAACGGAAGAACAGGAGAATTTGATGCCAAAAATCGCACAATGCCGCGCTCGCGAAATCCTCGACAGCCGGGGCAATCCCACCGTCGAAGTGGATGTCCTCCTTGAAGACGGCTCCTTTGGCCGAGCGGCTGTGCCTTCAGGCGCCTCCACGGGAAGCAATGAAGCGCTCGAACTGCGTGATGGCGACAAGAAGCGCTACGGCGGCAAAGGTGTGCTCAAGGCCATCGAAAATGTGAACGATAAAATTGTACCGGCGCTCAAGGATGAAGGTATCGAT
>JAPLUP010000635.1 GCA_026397575.1 Candidatus Zixiibacteriota bacterium | reverse complement strand
GACGGGGGAAGACCACACTAACGTGCTGGTCATGCGCCTGACGCCGAGCGGCAGCGATCGCAAGTCTTCCTGGGGCGGAGTGATGAAAGCTTTGAGCAGGGGTTCTTATGATCAGAGCAAGATCCAGTTCATTGAACTGCGGATGAGAGGATCGCTCGGCGTGCTTCATCTTGATTTTGGCGAGATCACGGAAGACCTTCCAGATAGTAACGGCCAGACGAACCGCACACTTGACACAGAAGACCGCGACAAGAACGGCATTCTCGATTTCAGCGAGGATACCGGTCTTGATCTGATGCCTGATACCGCAGAGCAACGGGAATGCAACTGCACAGATCCTGATCCGCATGGCGACGATTGGGCATACGATAGCCGCGATGCTAACAACTATGAACGCATAAATGGCACCGAAGGTAACGGCAATGATCCGGGCACTAACGGACGTCCTGATACCGAAGATCTCGACGGCAACGGCGTGCTTGATAACAAGGACAATTACTACTCCTATTCTATCGACTTGGCCGAAAGCGAGAATGTGGTGGAGAATTCGAAGAATCCGAATGGCTGGTATACCGTGCGAATTCCCTTTACTGGTGCTTACGTAAAGGATTCAAGCGGGGTACCGTCTCGCTCCAATATCACGAGAGTCCGGCTGTGGATTGACGGAGTCGACTCCAACACTGCTTACGTTGAGATTGCCGACCTAAAATTGACGCGCAACGTCTGGGAGGTACAAGCAATGCTTCCAATACTTCCCACGACGCCCCGCGGTGATTCAGCGGGCCTCAGTGTGGCGGTTGTCAACACTGAAGAAAATGGAGACTACTACTCGCCTCCCGGAGTCGCCGGCTTTTACGATCAGGTCAACAATTTGCAGGAGAAAGAGCAATCGCTCAGCCTAAATTACAGAGAGCTGCTTCCCAGTGATACCGCTTATGCGGAAAAGACACCGTACAAAGCGGAGGATCTGACCAATTATCGGAAGCTGGCGATGTGGGTTCACGGTGACACCATCAGTCACAGCGACAGCGTTAAGTTCTTCTTTCGTTTCGGTCCCGACGCTGCCAACTATTATGAGTATCGCACCACAATTGATTCTGGTTGGAGCGCAGTTGATATCGTTTTCGACTCCATCACACAATTGAAGCTGATCGCCCCAGATACAGATACTCCAGTGCATCCTCACTACCGCGTTTTCGGTAGCCCATCCCTAACGCGCGTGAAGTACTATGCCATGGGGGTCATTAATTTGCAGACCAGTGATACGAGTGATACGAGTGATACGAGTGAATCGAAGAAGCTGGCTACGGGAGAACTGTGGGTAGATGAGTTGCGGACAACAAGCGTGCGAAACGACCGCGGTTTGGCGGCTGTTGTGGCCACCTCGATTTCGTTTGGCGATCTCGGTTCCTTCCGCTCTGACTACTCCAAGCAGGATGCATTTTTCCGGAATCTGACTTCCGATCGTAGTAATCTCGGATCTGGCTACTCCAGTACCAACTATGGCTATGGCGCAGATGTGAAACTCGATAAGTTCCTATCGTCGCAGGAGAAAGCCAGCATCCCGGTCAGCTATAGCTGGCGTCACAATGAGTCTTCACCACGGCTTTTCACCGGCTCTGATATTGCTGTGACCCCAGACCGCACCGAGGAACAGAAGTCGTTTAGTACGACCACCCATTTCCAGATCGGAGAGAGCTGGAACAAACAGACCCGGAATATCATCTACGGCGCTCTGCTAAACAGGTTCAACTCAAATTTCTCGTACGACAAGTCAATTGCACGCTCACCCACGATGCCTAATTCCGTGAGTGAACGCTACACGCTGACGGGCAAGTACGCGGTCAACAGCCCGATTAAGCACGGGCTGAAACTTCTGTCATGGTTGCGCGGCATGCCGCTATTACCGAAGCGAGTGTTGGGCACCGAGTTCAATCCATTTCCGCTGCGTGCTTCCCTCAATGGCACGGTCAATCGCACGCTGGAGAGCACGACGAATAGCTTTAACGTAGCAGGGACTATTGTCCGAGGCACGACGACAAACCGTTATCTGCGGACGTTTCAGGGCCACTTCGAAACTGGCTTCACGCCGCTGAACTCGGTCGACGTCAACTACGGCTTCACGACTGACCGCGATCTAAGCGATCCGACCCTGCTCAAATTCACACTTGATCCCAAGCAGGCCAAGTTGGGTACGGAGCGGCAATACAGTCAGAGTTTCTCGGCCAATTATTCGCCTCAGATTTTGCCGTTTGTCACTGGCACAAAGTTCGGCTACTCCGTCAATCACACGGAGAATGTAGTGCTGACCTCGACGAGCGTTCAAGAGATAGGTACTCGGCGCGCCGATAACAGCAGAAGCTTCACTGCCAACGCCACTCTCGATCTGCAAAAACTGCTTGGCAAGAACCAGCCATCGATCAAGAAGGCGCCACCCAAGGAGCCCCCGCCTCAGAAGAAAGGCAAGGGTGAGACTGTTCTTCCCGATTCAACGGGCAAGAAAGTCGAAGGCAAAGGCACATCCCATAATCTGCCGGCAGAGGACAGCACGATAGTTCCGTCGCTTGACTCTATGCGGCAAGGTTCCGGTGGGCCGAATCTTCCAAAACCACCGGCCGCAGACTCTTTGAGGGATACCACCAAGATTGGTGACGGCAAGAAGGCGTCCCTGAATCTTCCCAAGAGCACTGGTCAGACTTCCGCGGTCGTGTTTGCGGAACCAAATCCTGACAGCGGTCAAGTTCCGCTCATTCCGGTAACACCGCCGAAAGACGAAAAGAAGGGCGGAGTAAAGCCGCCGCTAGTAATTCCTCCGGTTGCTGGAGACACGGCTTCGATAAAGCCTGATTCGCTTGCGAACAAGGGGAGCAAGGGTAAGGGAGTGGGCGCGGAAACCCCAAAGAACCAAGTACCGACCAAACCGGGTGCCGCAACGTCTGACTCGACGAAAGTCAAGCACGACTCAACCACCGTCAAGCCAGACAGTCAGAAAGGAAAGCCGAAGGCGCAGGGAACACCGTTCTACGGGTTCGGACTGCAGTTTGTCCACTTCTTCACCGACCGAGTCGATCCGATTGGCGGCTCTGTCCACTGGGAGAAACGCCAATCTCTTGCCGGTTTTGTGCAGCGGCCAAGTTTTCTCTACCGAATTGGTCTCTCGGATAATCCGAATGCAGATCGTATTGCCACTTCCGCCGGCACCAGTCAGACAGACCTGATAGGTCGGGGGCAAGGTTACTCTCTCCGTTCCGGAGTACGGTTGATCTTAGGCATCAAGGTTGCCGCCGCCTACGCCCATAGCACTGCGGATGCAACCGGCAAAGCGACGCGCGATGAGTCAACCACTTACCCGGATCTGACATTTACTTTCGGCAAGCTCGACTACTTGCTTCTGCCTAAGCTTTTCTCCAAGTCGATCTCACTGGATTCCAAGTACTCCCGCCAACAGAGTACTTCGATAAGCAAGCGGTACGGAAAACTCAAAAGCCGCTCGACAGCGACAAACTATTCGCCGCTGGTGATGGTCAAGATTGACTGGAAGCTGGCGCAGGGTCTGCAGTCCACCTTGAACTACGCCAGGACAATTTCTGAGAGTGAAGACTTCAACGACTCGACCGGCTTTCGAACTGGTGACGTCAAGGTCTTTGCCAACACGCTATCCATAAAGACATCGTACTCTTTCAGAGGTGGAAGCAAACTCTGGTTGCCTCTTTTTGGAAAAATCAAGATACAGTCGACTCTGACCTTTGATATGGATATTAGTCGTCGCCTTAACCGCACGGTCAACTACAATCTCACCGAAAACCAAACCACTGCCGAGCATACTGATTTCTCGGTGGTGCCGAGCGTCACCTACAACTTCTCTACCAATATCAAGGGTGGCATGAGAGCGCGCTGGCAGGATTCCAACGATATCCGCACTAAGAAAAAGAGCCATGTGCGTGAACTCTCATTCTGGGCGGAAATTCGCTTCTAATGACGATGCGCGCTTTCATAATCACGTTTGCCCTATTCGCCATTTCTTGTGGTTCCGACAGCAGCTCACGCCGGTCGGCGAGCGAGTTTGATGGCAGCGCAGCCTATCGGTATCTGATCGCACAATGCGATCTTGGGCCACGTGTACCCAATACACCGGCGCATCGGCAGGCGCTCGCTCTGATCGCGCGCACCTTTGACAGTCTTGAAATCGCGGTAGAGAAACAGAATTTCCGAATAAAAGACCCTTATTCCTCCGACACCCTGCGCCTGACGAATGTGATCGGCAGGTTCAATCCTGATAAGAGCAACCGCTTGCTGTTTTGCGCGCATTGGGATTCGCGCCCACGCTCGGAGATGGATGCCGATTCTCAGAAGCAAACTCAGCCATTGCCGGGTGCCAATGATGGCGCTTCGGGCGTTGCGGTATTGTTGCAACTGGCGAAGGAACTCGCCGCGCTGCACGTAGCCAGGGGCGTCGACCTCGTTTTTCTCGATGGCGAGGACTGGGGTAAATCCGGTGATCTGGACTATTACTGCCTTGGCGCCAAAGAATTCGCGCGCCGCGCGGACGCGAAAGTATACGATTACGGCGTAGTGCTTGACATGGTGGGAGACAAGGATCAGCGATTTTTCAAGGAGGAATACTCGGTTCGTTATGAGGGGAAACTGGTTGACAAGGTCTGGGCTCGAGCCGCGCATCTCGGAATGTCAACTTCCTTCGATACCCGAGTATCACAGCCGATTTACGACGATCACTTGCCCCTCTTGGCGGCATCCATTAGAACGATAGACATTATTGATTTTGAGTACCCTTGGTGGCACACTACTCAGGACACACCCGACAAGTGCTCGCCGGAATCGCTGGGGCGTATTGGCAAATTGGTATTGTCGTTGGTGGTCGACCCGTTATGAGCGATTGGAAAGAGATTTTTCAGTTCAGCCGCGCTGAGACGTTCGCGCTGGCGATCTTACTGCTGATGGTCTTGATCGGCGGCGGCATTCTGCTTTACGAAAACAGCACTGAAACACTGCCGCCGGAGCTGTTTTTTCAGTCGGCAGGCGCAGCGACCAAGCAGCCGCATGAAAGCGCACCGGTCTCGCAGACAAATCCTAAGCCCACACGCGCTTTGTCACAAGATACATCCTCTATCGCGACAAGAAAGCCCACCAAGCCGACCTCGCTTTTGCTGAATATCAATACTGCGCCGGCGGAGAGTCTAATGATGCTTCCGCGAGTCGGCAAAGTGATCAGCCAGCGGATCATCGATCTGCGTCAACGGCTCGGGCGATTTGACTCAGTTGAACAGTTGGTGCAAGTCCGGGGAATCGGCAAGAAAACCCTCGAATTGATTCGACCAAACGTCACGGTCGGCGACACCCAATCCGGCACTACCAAACCCGACACTGTTGCCACCAAGAAATAGGCGCATTCTCGATTGCCGATATCTCGTCCGCTAATGTCGCTGGCATGTGTAGGTCGGTCCAAAATCTGCTTGCTGACATGTGACAAAGGCGCTACCTTGGCAGCCAATTGAAATACGACCGACTGCGCCGGCAACGTTGTCAACCGTATTCAAACAGACAATGCCCCCGTAGCTCATGTGGATAGAGCATCTGCCTTCTAAGCAGAGGGTAACAGGTTCGAGTCCTGTCGGGGGTATTTTGCTTGGGGCACAAGTTGTGGATGTAGTGCCAACACCGGAAATCCGATTGAAGTCAAACCGTTGTTCAAGTTTCGGTTAGAGAGATATGACTCGGAGTATCAGGGTGTTTTCAGTCAGTTCCAGCCTTCAGGAATAGGGGCGCCAATAACAAGGATCGCTTTTTACCGGTGGGTTCTCGCGACCTGACAAACTCGCGTTGACCATGCCCATAATCGCGCCAATCCACAATTTACCATTGACAAATCCGTCCAGATGCATTAATTGTCCGTGACGGATACTCTCGTTCTTGTAGTGCACTGATACTGTGTTCTCGCTGCAGTTTTGGTAGTTAAACATCTGGTGATGATGGAGACTGAGTGGTGGTGTTTAGAGCGCGAGTTTCGGCCCGTTTCCGGCGCACACCGTGGCGCGAGAAACGATGAGTACTTCACATGGAGATAATGCATCATTAGATATCTTACAGGAGAAAAGACCTATGCGACCAAAGC
>JAPLUP010000074.1 GCA_026397575.1 Candidatus Zixiibacteriota bacterium | reverse complement strand
TTTCAGCTTGAAATAGTTTCTATCCAACCAAAGTAGGAATGGTCCCGTAAAGCCGGACGGTGAAATCAACGAGCTTATTGATAATCCAGGGCAGAAAGAGCATCATTGCCAGCGCCACCGCGATGATCTTGGGGACGAAGGTTAGAGTCATCTCGTGGATCTGAGTCACTGCCTGAAAGATGGAGATGATGACACCTACCAGCAGTCCCAGGATCAACATCGGCGCCGACACCAACAGTGTCAACCAAATTGCTTCTTTGCCCAGAGCCAGAACATATTGTGGCGTCATGCTATCCTCCCGCTATGTGAAAGCTGTCCAACAACGATTTGACGATGAGATACCAACCGTCCACCATCACAAACAACAATATTTTGAATGGCAAGGCGACCAGTACCGGCGGCAACATCATCATACCCATCGACATCAATACCGACGCAACGACCATATCGATGACCAGAAAGGGAATGAAGATAATAAACGAGATCTGGAAGGAAGTGCGCAATTCGGAGAGAATGAAACCCGGGACGACGACGTGGGTGGGGATGTCATCCTGTGTCTGCGGTTTTTGCAGACCGGCATACTTGACAAAGAGTGCCAAATCCTTTTCGCGCGTTTGCTGCAGCATGAAAGCGCGCAGAGGTTTCATGCCTTGTTCATAAAGCTGCTTCTGGGTAATCTCTCCGTTCATATACGGCATCCAGGCCTTGTCATGCACCTGTGAGATGATCGGCGACATTACGAATATGGTCATCACCAACGCGACACCCATGATTTGGTACCAAGGGCTTGGCGCACGAATGAGAGTACAATGATGATGCGAATAAACGACGTCATCATCACCAGAATCGACGGCGCCAGAGCAAGGACTGTCAATAACAGAACGATTTGAAGGGTCGTTGACAGACCTTTGGAGTCAGAGCCTTTTTCGACCTGAAGAGTGAGTTTGGGTAGCGTTTGTGCCTGTGCGCCGGCAGAGGCCAACAACAACAGGATCACGAAAACGCTGATGATAATAGCGCCGAATTTCATGCTTCGACGCTCTTTTCTTTCACGATCAAGCGCGGCATGAGCGACTCTTTCGCCTGCTTAAGCGCTTGACTGAACCTGGAGACGCCGAGCGCGGGACTCGGTTTTGCCGTCTTGACTTCGAGATCGTCGATGTCACTCAGTTTCTGTAATCCGGAATCGGATGCACCGATCAGAAGATGCTTCTCCCCTACTTTGATAAGATAGAGCGCCTGTTTCGGTGCGAGATGGCGACGTTCAACGATGGAGATCAGGTTGCCTCCGCCGGCTATTTTGCCGCCAGAGTACTTCTTCATGAGCCAGACGGATAGATAGATAATGATGATAATCAACAGCAGAGCGCCTGCCAGTTGCAGCAACGTCGGACCGATGTCGCCACTGAGACCGGGCGCCGGCTTTTCGTCAGCCCAGACCGGAGCGCTTGCCAGCAACACCGTCAGACCGAACAGCCAAGTGGAGGGTTTGCGCAACATTAGAGACTCTTAATCCTGTCTTCCGGCGAGATCAGACTGGTCACGCGCAGCCCGAAATTCTCATCGACAACGACCACTTCGCCACGGGCGACAGTCTTGTTGTTCACCAATAGGTCAACCGGTTCGCCGGCGAGTTTGTTCAACTCAACTACCGAACCCGCAGAGAGATTGAGGATATCGCGAATAGTCATTTCGGTGTGTCCGAGCTCGATGGCGACCGGCAACTTGACATCCATCAGGATATCAATGTTCTTCGGCTGACCAGTCGACTCGGTGCGATCAAACTTGCCGAACTCGACCGGCTTGACAACTGGGATATCCTTTGGAGCACGCGCCGGCATTTCGATTTCCGGAGCGGGCGTCGACGGTGCCGGCGTGTCAGCCATCGACGGCATGGCGCCAACTGACTCAGCACGCGCCAGTTCTTCGAGCATAATTCGTTCCACCTCATCATCGATCGCACTTACCGTTTCGATCTGATCGCTGGGAACAGCCTGCGCCGCCGGGGGAGCTGGAGAGTCGTCT
>JAPLUP010000701.1 GCA_026397575.1 Candidatus Zixiibacteriota bacterium | reverse complement strand
GTCGGCAAGTTCCTCGCCGGATTTGCATTGACGGCGATTTCGATCGTTCTGACTTTTATTGCCTATCTCACAATCGCATCGCTGGGCAACGCCGATTTTGGCGCCGCTTTCGGTGGATACTTGGGATTGATTCTAATGAGTGGTGTCTACGTGGCGATCGGACTGTTTACGTCCTCGCTTTCTCCGAACCAGATCATCGCGTTCATAGTAGGTTTCGTAATCATCTTCGCCTTCTTTATGCTCGACAAGATTCTACCGTTTTTGCCCGACGCGCTCACTTCATTTTTCGAGTATTTGTCGATCGACTATCATTACGGCAATATCTCGCGCGGAGTGATCGACAGCCGCGATCTGATCTACTACTTCTCGATGATCTTCTTCTTTCTTTATCTGGCGGTCAAGATGACTCAACTGCGGAAGTGGAGGTAGGCGCCATGAAAAAGAAACTGACTATTACCGGCATCAGCTCGATCGTTGTCATTGTCATAATTCTGCTGGTTCTGAATTTGATCTCGGTGAATCTCTTCGGTCGGTTGGACTTGACCGACGGCAAAATATACTCCTTAAGCCAATCATCAAAAGACCTGATGCGCAATCTCGACGACCGCGTGACGATCAAATGCTATTTCTCTGACGAAATTCCGCAACCTTACAATGCTAATGCCCGCTATCTGAAAGACCAACTTGGCGAGTACAAGGCCTACGCTGGCAAAAACCTTAACTATGTCTACATCGATCCGGTCAAGGAAGGCAAGGAGCAGGAAGCCCGCTCCTACGGTATTCCGGCCGTGCCGATTCAGACTCTGGCGCGCGACAAGATGGAGGTCAAGAACGTTTATATGGGGTTGGCGGTGTTGTTCGGTGATAAAAAGGAAGTTATCCCGGTGATTCAGAACACCGCCTCCCTTGAATACGAAATCACCCGTGCGATCAAGAAGCTGGTGCACAGCACGACTCCCAAGGTCGGGTTCGTCACCGGACATGGCGAGCTAACTCTGGACAAGGACCTGACCTACATCAGCAAGGTGCTGTCTCAGGAGTACGAAGTCGAACCGCTCAATCTCCGCACGATGGCCGCGATTCCAACCGACATTCAAACGATTTACCTCGTCGGTCCCAAGACCAAGCTCGCCGACTACGAATTGTATCTGATCGATCAGTTCCTTATGCGCGGTGGCAAGGTTGGTATGCTGATTGACAAGGTCAATGCACAGATTCAGCAGGGAACGGCGCTGTTGGCGGATCCGGGACTCGATCCGTTTATGGCCAACTACGGATTCGGCGTTTCCAGCAACATGCTGATCGATGCCCAGTGCGGGTCGGTGTCGGTGCAGCAGCAGCAGGGGCAGTTCCGCTTCCAGACTGCGAAAGAGTACCCGTTTTTCCCGAAGATCATCAACTTTTCCAAGAAGAACCTGATCGTCAAGGATCTGCAATCGATTAACATGATCTATGCCTCTTCGATTGATACCACGCATTTTGGGTCCAGCGGTCTCAACTACGATGTACTGGCGCGGACGTCAAAGCAGTCTGGCGCTATGGTCGCGCCATACAGCATCGATCCCTATCGCCAATGGACCAAGATCGATTTCAACCAGCAATCACTTCCTGTCGGAGTGGCAATCACCGGCAATTTCCGAAGCTACTTTGCGGGCAAGCCGAAGCCGGAGCCAGACACCGCAATAACGCCGACGGCCGCGGGCTCTGAAGCGCGGTTGGACCAGGGCGACAAGGGTCGAATCGTCGTCTGGGGTGATGCCGATTTTGTTTCCGATCAGGTGCTACGCGATCAAACGAATCTGGTGATGTTTCAAAACATGACCGACTGGCTCTCCGAAGATGAAGGCCTGATCTCGATCAGGTCCAAGGATGTCAGCGTCAGACCGTTGAAGGTTGTCGAAGATTCAACTCGCAGCGTCGTGAAGTTCCTCAACATTCTGCTGATGCCGATTCTGGTTGTCCTGTTTGGCGTCGCGCGTTGGCAAATTCGCAAACAAAATCGCAGGAGGCAGTTAATATGAAGCGCTCAACGTTGATCACGTTGGCGATCCTCGTGCTTCTTGCAGTCTGTTATCTCATAATGTATCAGAGCGAGAAGCAGTCGCTAAGCGAAAAAGAGGTCGGCAATTTCCTCGCCGTCGACTCGGGAATGGTCAACAAGATCAGCATCCGGCGGTTGGGGACGGTCGTCGAATTCCAGAAGGTGGGTGAAGACTGGAATGTCAGTGATCGCGCCAAGTCATATCTGACGGAGAAGGGGACGGTACAGCAACTGGCCGATCTGGCTCATACGATGTCGGTCAAGGAGATCATCAGCTCCAATCCCGATAAGCAGATGCTCTTTCAAGTCGACACCATCACGGGCAATCGCGTGACTTTCTATCGCGATGCCAATGAATTGGCGTCGGTCATCATTGGTAAGGCGGGGGCTGACAACCAATCCACCTATGTTCGCAAGCCTGAATCTAACGATGTTTACGCTGCCAAGGGCAACCTCGCTCGTTTTCTGAATCGACCAGCTGCAGGCTATCGTGACAAAACCCTCCTGGCGATCGACACGACTCAGATCGCGACGATCAGTTTCAAGAGCAAGGACATCGACTACCGCATTGGTCGCCAGGATTCCCTCTGGCGCATTCTGCCTGCCAAGGGCGAACCGTTAAACCCTGATCCGCAGAAGATGTCGAGTATGCTTAGGCAGTTGGCTTTGATTCGCTGGAACAACTCTGTGCCCGATGGGGATACGGCTCGTCCCAATTTCATGCAGCCGACGGTTGCGGTCGATATCTCGATGCTGGACGGCAGCACCAAGTCACTGCGATTCGTCGAGATGGGTAGCTCCGAGAACAAGGGCTACTACGTGCAGTCGCCAAGCGGCGATGAGACGTTTGTAGTTTACGATTATGTTGTCAACAATCTGGTAAAAAAACCGGAGGAGTTGAAGTAGCTTTCTGCTGCGCGCAGGAATCCTTTCCTGCCTGACTATCAGGATGGTCAACGCCGTCAGGAAGGGATTACTGACGGCGCTTGCGAAACGCTGTAGAGGCAACCCCACGTGGTTGCCCCCTGTCAGTCCTTGTGAGAACGCAAACGTGGGACACTCAGTTGGAGTTGTTCCATCATTTGAATGAACAAATCAACAGCCACGGAAATCACCCGCCTCCTCAAACGCGCCTATCCCGACGCCAAATGCTCGCTTGATTTCAAGTCGCCAATCCAACTCGCCGTCGCGACGATACTTTCTGCCCAATCGACCGACGAACGCGTCAACCTGACCACCCCCGCGCTCTTTCGTCGATATAAGACTGTCCGAGCTTTCGCCAACGCCGACCGAGCTGAGTTGGAGGAATTGATCAAATCCGTAGGGCTGTACCGCAACAAAGCCAAGAGCATCATCGCGCTGGCTAAGGCGCTTGAACGCGATTATGGCGGGCACGTTCCGACGACTCTTGCCGAACTCCAGAAGCTCCCCGGAGTTGGCCGCAAAACCGCGAACGTGATTCAGGGAGTCCTTGTCGGCAAGGGGGAAGGGATCGCGGTCGATACGCAC
>JAPLUP010000456.1 GCA_026397575.1 Candidatus Zixiibacteriota bacterium | reverse complement strand
TGATGGCAAACCTTCAAGCTTTGTCTGCAATTGCCGCACTTCTTGGATGAACTCATTTGCTTTTTGTCGCTTCTGCTGGGCCTGTTCAAGGAAGCCCTTTACGACAGCGGCTCTCGGCGTCTCCAGATCGGAAGCACGCTTCACAACATCGCCAAAGGTAACTCCCATTAAGGAGACTCCTCAAGTAGTTCGCTGATGCTCATATCCAATGCGTCCGCGATTGTTTTCAAGGTTCTGACTGTTGGATTGCGAACGCCCCTTTCGATGCCGCTCACGTATGTCCGATCCAAGCCAGCAATATCCGCGAATTCCTCTTGCGATAACCCCTTCTTAATCCTGCGGTCTCTTACCTTCCCGCCAAGAAGCTTCAGGATATCTTTTTTCACGGAATGGAAGTTATTATGCACATACTTTAAGTCAACGGACTATGAGTCACATGGCAAGTATTTGCGTGGTCAACTTGGACGAATTCAGACGGTTTTGAAGCATCTACTCCGAGCGCCCGCTCACACCGGCGCTCGGATGGTTATTTTTTGACTACCAACTTGGCAAAATCGTACCAGTCAACTTCTTCTGTTCTGCTCTTATCGTCTGTAATGAGGATGCCCTTGTTATCTTCGTCGACGTCGTTGGAGCCGCGCAACAGGTAGCTGCTGCCGTTTTTGACAGTGATGGTCGCGCCGCGCTGCGAGCTTTTCTCGATGGAGGCGATGGCAGAGAACGGAATGTCCATTTCGATACCTTTGTATTCGCCGTTGATGTGCTCCCAAGTGTATTCTTCGTCGTCATCCCACGCAATGTGCCCGCTGTACTGAGCACCGTCTTCGGTCGTGACCGTTCCCTTGATCGGCACACCGCCATCGAAATCTTGATATTTTGGCAGCTTGGCAGTGGGAACAGGCATAAACTCGACTCTCTCGAAATCGTCCCAAGAGACTTTGATTCTGCCGAATTCGGCGGACTTGACAACGATGCCTCGGTTCTCGGAATTGACATCGTTTGAGTTGCGGAGGATCATTTCTTTGCCGTCTTTGAGAGTAATACCAGCGGAAGATGAAGAGCGTCGCTCAATGGCCGTGATACGATCAAATGTAAGCTTACGCGTGCGTCCGCCATCTTCCTCACCGTCAAGGTCGTCCTTGCCAAACACTTCATCAACATCCCACTCGACCCAACCTTCGAACTCGCCGGCGCGCCTTGTGCTCACACGGCCGTACAGACGCTCCATACCATCGGTGGGGTCTTTCGGCTCCTTCATGAAGTCGATCTTTTCGATATCTTCCCAGTCGAAATAGATGTCGCCTTCCTTGATATCGCTTAGAAGAATCTCGCGAACCGAACCGCCAAGGTCGGCGCTTGAAGTGAATGTCACTTCGTCGCCAGTTTTGAGCACCAGTGTCCCATCCCCTTCTCCATCATTAAGCAGAGTGCGAACATTCCCGAAGGCAAGTTGGCAGGTCGACGAGCCGCCGAAACTGACGACTGAACCTTCATCGCCGAACTTGAGTCCGAAGATGCTGACAGTGGTCCGGCGTTCTTTGTTGCGGTAATGCCGCTTTGCCTTGTCGCTCTTGGTTTCGTCCTTGGGTTTCTGTTCGCAGGTACCGTCGATCAGATCATCCCAGTAGGCTTCGTTTTTGTCCCAACGTATCCACCCCTCAAAAACTTCATTGTCGGTAGTAAAAAGCTTTCCGTAGAGTCGGCCGGATTCGGCTAAGAGGTGCTCTGCGCCGAAAATGACGAAAGCAACCAGTAACAGCGGCAATGTGCGCATCGAAGTACCTCCAGATGGCTACCGAGTTTAATCGATTATGAATACGTGGGTTGCAGAAAAAAGTTGCGTTGAAAACCAGATAAGTGTCGGCCAAGCCAAATGTGGCAGAATCCCAGTGCCAGCGCGCCAACTGCAATCAGTCATGCCTTCGTCTTCCCCACAATGGCAGCCTGGCTGCCTCTCCCGCGTAGACAAGGGCGAGCCAACCCGGCTCGCCCTTTGGAGACGCTGTTATGCATAAGCGCGACTCGATCTGTACGGAAGCGCTTGCAGGACCGAAGGCGCACGCTGAAAAAGAGCGGCGCTAAAAATCGAAATCAACAAGCAAAGCGAAAGTGTCCTCCTTGAGGGGGAACACTTTGCTTGTTTGCTTGTGCGTATATTCGGCGTGAAGAGCAACATTCACCGCCGTCCAGTCGCCGAGGTAGTAGCGTAACAGGGCTGAGATCGAGCGAATGCGGTTACCGATATCATACCACGGAGGCTCAACCCAGTTGTACATCATCGACGCCAGCAGGCGATTGTTGGGCAGTGCGGCATAATCCAACTCCACAAAGCCGCCGGAGAATTTGTAGTCGTCTTTCATTCCGTACTTGGATGGGTTTAGTTCCCTGCTGTCGACACCATGCATAAACAATCCCCGCAGGTTGAGAGTCTTCCAAGTTAGACTGACATCGCCACCGAGTCGATAGAGCTTCTTATTGTTTGTGCCGTTGTTTTCGCCAGTCGGGGCAACAATCATGCCGACACTCGTGGGCTGCCGGCCCAGATAGCCGAACACTCCAACACGCTGCCCCGCACTCTGTCCCTCACCTCTGCCGATCACTTGATGTACGGTAAGGTACACGTCCTTTGCTTTGTTGTTGTCGGGCCGTGGACCTGAGCCGTTGACTAGGCCCAGTCCATACTGAGTGCCCGTGTACAACTGTCCGGTCAACTCAAGACCAAACTGGTTGTCATCATAATTGAATCCGCCTGATCGGCTCTGATAGGAGTATATCTCATACGGCTGCATGATGTAGTAAGAGCGCTTCGAGCTGATCGCATGATAGGCCGGTTCAAATCTACCAATACGCAGATTCAAGACATTCGGGATTAGATTGCTGAAAACAATGTTCGCCGACTCGAGCGCACCCGGTTGACTGGCGTCAGTGCCTTTATAATCGGAGGTTGGTTCGTCAACTCGCGGGGTATAGATCATCAAGAATGAGATGTTCTTGTGCAAAACACCGGCGGCAAGAAGATCGAATCCGTAAATTCCGAAACCACTTGTATTGCCGGCTGTTGTGCCTTCAAAATAATCTTCCTGTTTGGAGTGATAAAGCGTAGCTCCAGTCGACGTACGAATTGATATCGGCGGCGCCGTCTCGATCACATTCTTCTCGAGTCCCTGCTGTCCGGGAACCTGATAACCGTTGTTGCGAAAGCGTTGTCCCCAGTCATTCAACTTGGTGAACGAAGTATGACACATGTTGCAGTTGAAACCGTGCTTGCGAGCAAACGCCGGGATAGCATCGCCGGTATCCGGAAGGATCATTATCACGCCGGCAGCGAGCGATAGATATGCAAATAGTCTTTTCATAACATCCTCTCTCACTCCGGCAACTCGGATTGTGGAATCGGTTTCTCATCGGCCACCGACGGATTGGTGCTAACCGCCGCCCGCTTCATGAATGCCACCAGTGCCGCAACTTCCTTTTTGGAGAGGCCCAGCGGCACCATTAATGGATCAAGGTTCGTATTGTCGGTTCCACCCCCGCGATCGTACAGCATCACCACATCCTCAAGCGTTTTCTCGCTGCCGTTGTGCATGTAAGGTGCACGTTTAGCGGCGTCACGAACGGTTGGGGTCTTGAAGGCGCCAATATCCGCAACGTTTTTGGTTATGGCAAAACGTCCTTCATCTGGTTTCTGTCCGGCTGCCGGAGCGACTCCGAGGTTGTGGAATCGACCGTCGCTGAAGTAGCTGCCCCAATGACAGGAGGAGCAATGGCCTTTTCCGTTGAAAACTTCCAATCCCTGTTTTTCTTGACTTGTCAGTGCGGACTGATCCCCCCGCACGTAACGATCAAAGGGCGAATCGGTCGTAACGATCGTGCGTTCATAGGCGGCAATCGCTTGCGCCACCTGATCCACCGTAATCGGCGACGTACCAAAAACCGCCTTGAACTCCTCAGTGTATCCAGTCAACTTGCTGAGCGTAGCAATCATGACCTCGTGGGTATTGCCCATTTCGATCGGATTCTGGATCGGCCCCTTGGC
>JAPLUP010000681.1 GCA_026397575.1 Candidatus Zixiibacteriota bacterium | reverse complement strand
CGAACTGCAATCCCAACCGACATTGATAGTCGGAAAGACTTCTCCGTCGGAGTCAATGATCGGCGACATCGGAGCCTGATATGTCTTGTGAAATGACAACGTTTGGTAGAAAAGCGGCTCGCAGGAGAAACTCTTGTACTGCTCGATCAAGTGCGCCGAATACTCTTTGATCAAGTGCTCCTTGAACCGGAACCAGTCCAGCAGTTTGGTCAGCGGCTGTTCTTTGGAAATGATGAAATCTCTGGGCGGTTGCACGGCCGGGAAATCCGTCGCATTCTCGCTGTACGCGGCGTTCAAAGTCTTGAGGTTGCCGTACCGCTTTTCCAAGAACTGCGGATATAGCGTGTTGACCACGTATGGGTTATAGTCAGCCTTCCAAGGGCAAGGATCGCCACCGAAGTACACACCAGCGTCAAGTTCCACCAAAAACAGCGGCCCGCGAGGATATATGTAGTTCTTAACAATCTCGGTCAGTCCGTTGAAATAGTGCTTCACGAAGTTCTGCATCCGGGGATGCATATTCGAGGGATAGGCAAATTCCGGCTGACCGTTTTGCAAGTCAGTCTGGGTCAGGGCGCCCTCAGAATCAACGGAGAAGACCTCGGGATACTTACTCAGAAACATCGGCAGACCGCCATGCTCGATTTCAGCCATCACCATCGGCCCCGGGCGCAAGATGATCTTGAAGCCGAACTCCCTGGCCAGTTCGATGAATACGATCAGGTCTTTAGAGGGATCGGTGAAACCGGAGAAGTCAAATTCGCGATGGTTATCTTCGTGGATCGACCAAGGAACCGCCGTCGAAATAACCTTGAACCCAGCCCGACGAATTCGTTCAAAGCAGATCGACCAATAACGCTTATTCACCCTAAAGTATTGCATCTCATCAGAATAGGGCAAATATTCTTCTTTGCCGATCGTAAACTTATGTCCTGTTACTGCTATCATAATAAAAACAGGTTGACAATCTATGAAAAATGGACAAAAAGTCAACCAAATAAATGAGTTTTCGCTGCGATTCTCTTTAAGTTATTATCAGCTAACAAATTACATAGACGTCAGTCATGCTGCCATTTTGGCATAAAAAAGGCCCTTCGTGTCATAACACGAAAGGCCCTGTACTTCTTACGAGAAGCCGTTACTTGAGCAGCAACATCTTTTTCGTTTCGCTAAAATCACCGGCTGTCATGCGATAGAGATAAACACCAGAAGCAACGGAACTGCCATTGTCGTCCGTGCCATCCCACTCAACCCGTTTGTAGCCAGCCTTGGAAAACTCGTTAGCCAGAGTCTTCACTTTTTGCCCAAGCACATTGAAGACTTCAATCCTGACCTCCGCCGGTCTCGGCACCGCAAACACGATGACTGTGTTCGGGTTAAATGGGTTAGGCATGTTCTGACCCAGTTCGTAACGTTCTGGAAGAAGCTGCACCTGAACCTCTTGTATGGGCAACATAATGTCTCCTTGAGGGCAATGCACGTACTGCGGATACAACTTGGTGCCAATGGGCGTCGTTAGGAGAAACGGACCACCGGGTAACACATACACACTATCAAGCACGATGTGCATCGGTGTCGCCGTAGACTTGACCTTGAAATTCATCGTAATAAGCAACGTTGCGGTAGTATGGACAGAGAGCGGATTTTCGGCTGAGAAGTCTGCCCAGCCGATAAGATACCGTCCTGCCGTAAGTACGTTCTCAACTATGTAAGATCGAGTATCAACCGGTATGGCGGAACCCGTAGTATCGTATGTTTTCTTCGTGACGATTTCTAATTCTGTGCTGTCGAACGCGAAGCCAAGACTGAAGCCTTTGAGTTCTTCATCATTCCAAAGATAGATCGGTACCTTAATCGAATCACCCGGAAAAATCGTCCCCCTTTCGATCGGGCATCCGATTCGAACAGTATCACAGACGCCAATATCCAACATGTTGATAGTACCAACCGGTGTCGTAGGTGTCGCTACCGTCGTCCTGCAGACTTTACAGGTATCCGTCGCAACGTAACAGGTGTCTGCGGCGAAGCTTTCAGTAGCCATCAATACCACGCAAACGGCCGCGAGCACCAACAAAACCTTCAATCTCATCTTACCTCCTATGTGGGATAACAAATTCCATTCACCTCTCAAACTTTGCATTCCGTATTCTCCCTTCTACCGCATCAAGGTCGGCAGAAAAACACCCTAACCACCTCCCCCAAAAGCGAACGCAAAGTGCCTCATATATATCCGTTTCCAGAAAACGAGTCAACGTTTTTTTTCAAAAATCTCCTCAACGGCCCGCACACGGTGCCGGACCGCCACTTAATGTGAACGACATTAATGGCGGGTGGTGACTGAGGTTCGACTTTGCCAAGACACCGTCAGAGTACCACCATTGGTTGCTCGACGTAACTGATTGATCCAGAGCTGATTCAGTGCAGGCTCCACCAACAAGCAGAGTTTGCCACAGCCACAGGGAGATGATCAGAATGACAGAAAGGCGCGCGATACGAGAGGCGATCATAAAGACTCCTATGCGGTCGACCGGTAGATCGTGCTGAACCCAAGCTCTTCTGCCCCAATATATCACACCGTGCCGATTTTGTCAATCGGCACGGTGAGAAATCAAGGTCATTCTAGAGCACTAGGCTCTTGCTGGCCTTATGGGCAGTGCGGCGCGGCGCCACCCGAGAAGATGTAGGAGATTAAGTACACCGCGTCAGAAATATCTATGCCGCCATCGCCGTTGGCGTCTCCCTTGCCGTTCGGACCGTTGCAGTCATGCGGGGCTGCGCCA
>JAPLUP010000123.1 GCA_026397575.1 Candidatus Zixiibacteriota bacterium | reverse complement strand
TTGAGAACTGACGCATTAATGGAATCGTTGTAGATGGCCGAGTGTCCGGCGGCAAGGATGACCCCCGTCTGCGGCGAAAGCATGTATTGAATGTGACCGCTGACGGTCGGCGATATCAGCCAAACCTGAGTTGAGTCGTTCAGGGCCGGTTGCGCGCCCCCGAAAGAAAAGTGAAGCGAGTAGGGTCTGTCCTTGATGCCTGCCTGTAGAGGCAAAAAGAGGGCTGCCAGATATAGCATTGCCAGACCGATGAACAAGCGTGTTTGCCGCATATCATATATAGATATCGGCCTAAATGAGGGAGATCAATACAACTTCCGGATGCGAGCGCCCGTGTAGTAATGGGTCAGAATCTGCTGACAAGTGTAGCCGACACGGGCCATTCCGATAGCGCCACACTGACACATGCCAACACCGTGCCCGTAACCATAGCCGATAACATGTACCTGTTGCACAACGCCATTTTCGTCACGTTCAAGGTTGATTACGAAATTGGTTGAGGGCATGATTCCCGGTTTATCGTGGCGACCGAGTGCCCAGCGTATCTGATCCTTGTGCAGCACCAAGCTGCCACGGTCCGTAGTGAGTTGGATGGCTTTGATGCGTCCGCCGGTCGTACGGTCCGAAATGGTTGCTTCGACCAGTCGTTCACCAATGTTGCCGACGTCGCCGTTAGCCGTTTTGATGTAGTTGCGGATGTGATCGAGGAATTCGGCTGTCGGATATAGTTCGTTCCAATCGAAGAACTTCGACCAACGGCAGAAGTCGCTGTCCGTAACGCCGACCAAATAGGGACGCGCCCCTTTGTCCCAGACTTCTTCAATGTTGTCAGTCCTGCCGCCACAGGTCGAGTGATAGTAGGCGTCAACCAACTCATTTTCGTACATGAGGACTTCTCCGCGCGTGGCTTTGACGGCTCGGTTAGTGATGTCCTGCTCACCGGCAGTTCCCGTATACACCTGATCGCCGATATCGTTGATCAGATCGTACTCGCGATCAGGATACTTGTCTTTGGTAATGAAAGCGTAGGTTCGGGCAGCCACGGCTTGCGCTTTGACGGCCTCAAACTCGTCCTCGGTACGATTGCCAATCTCGGGCTGCAGTACGCCGCGCAAGTAATCCTCGATATTGAGCACATTGACAGTGTAAAAGGAATCGCTCTTGAGCGGATGAAATTCAAAGATGCCATGAAACATCCGGTCGTTAAGACGAAGCCATTTTGGGGGGCTGGCAATGATCGTCACCTTACGAAGACGTTGCTCAAGCAGATTGCCCTTCTGATCAAGAAGATTCAGCCCGCCACTAACCGCTTTCACAACGACCGGCGTGGCCGAGTAATATGCCGACTTCTCGTCGTTTGTGTCCCAGGTTCGGACCACAAAACTCCCCTTGGCGCTGATCGTCACGTCTGCATTTCCCTGCAGAACCCGGACACGTATCCAGGGGCGTTTCAGTCCATCGTAGCCCTGTTGGCGTAGAGCATACCCCATGTAGGAACAGGAGAGCGACAGCAACAGTGTCGAGAGAAAGGCGGCAGTAAGAAGGCGTCTCATGGCTGCGAGATTTTCCCCAGAACAGATTGTCGGGACGCGCCAGTCACTGCCGGAATGCTGGCGGCCTCGGCTTCAAGCGTGAGATTTGCCAAGTAAGCAAATGCCTCCGCTTCGACATACTCGGGATCAGAGCCGTAGTC
>JAPLUP010000135.1 GCA_026397575.1 Candidatus Zixiibacteriota bacterium | reverse complement strand
CAGGTCGTTGAGAGACAGCGACTGGGGATGCTTCGTTGGATAGACGCGAAACACGAAATCCCGGAAAGGAGCATTTTGCAATACTCCCAACATTTTCCTTGACTCTGTTAGGTAGGCGTGTTTTCTTGCTTGTGAAATTTATGACAAACCCGTCATCCCGATGACGGGTTGTGTGTTCCCTATAGATTGTTGACGGTAGAAGGTAAGTTTCTAATAACCGCACTGGTATCTCAATCAGATGGGGCGGGTTACAAGCCCACCCTATTTGTCCGCTTGTAGGTGAGTTAGTATAATTGATTGAATATGAATAACATATGCCATAGGGAGGTTGTGCGGAAGTAGTACATAGCAGTAGCTTGACTATTCGGTCAAATCCGGTTATGTTTTGAATGTGCGGATCAGATGTACTCCAAGAAAAGAAGTCGTCTAATCTCCGCATAGGAATTGGTCAAATATGCATACGGACAACGCCGTGCGGTGTAGACCAGGCGCCGTAAGCTTACAGCCGGCAGCGACTTATCGCTGCCATAGATCACTCTCCAGGTTTGGAAGGGAGACAATAGATGTCAGACAAGGCGTTTAACCCTTTTGCGATGGCTCAACAGCAATTTGATAAGGCAGCCGATTTTCTCAATCTCGACTCCGGTACCAGAGAATTGCTGCGGGAACCGATGCGTGAGTTTGCGTTTCTGATCCCGGTGCGGATGGACGATGGCAAAGTGAAAGTGTTCAGAGGTTTCCGTGTCCAGCATAATGATTCGCGCGGTCCATGCAAAGGCGGTATTCGTTTTCACCCGCAAGAAACCGTCGACACCGTACGCGCGCTGGCGATGTGGATGACTTGGAAATGCTCCGTGGTCGACATCCCGTTGGGTGGTGGCAAAGGTGGCGTGATTTGCGACCCGCATAATCTAAGCGAGCACGAGCAAGAGCAAATCTGCCGAGGCTGGATTCGTCAGATGGTGCGTAATGTTGGTCCGTTTACCGACGTCCCGGCTCCGGACGTAATGACCAGCGGTCAGCATATGCTCTGGATGCTCGACGAATACGAAAAGATTCGAGGCGAAAGGTACCCGGGTATGATTACCGGCAAGCCAGTCGGTATGGGTGGTTCGTTGGGCAGAACCGAAGCTACCGGTTATGGTGTCGTTTACACCGTGCGTGAAGCTTTGCGAGAAATGGGTATCAAGCCGGAGAATACGACCGCCAGTTTCCAAGGGTTCGGCAACGTTTCCCAGTACGCCCTGCAACTATATCAGCAGATTGGTGGCAAGCCGATCTGCGTATCATGCTGGGATCAACACGATCAGACTTCGTATACCTTCCGTAAGAAGGAGGGCATCGACGTGAAGGCGCTGATGGGAATCACCGACCGTTTCGGCGGTATCGATAAGAGCAAGGCGAAGGATCTCGGTTACGAAATTCTTCCCGGTGACGCCTGGATCGAACAGGATGTTGACATTCTTTTCCCGTGCGCGCTTGAACACCAGATTACGGATGCTAACGTTGGCAAGATCGGCAAGAACGTGAAGATCATTGCCGAGGGCGCCAATGGTCCAACCACACCGGAAGCCGACAAGGTGATCCAACAACGAGGCATTTTCGTGGTTCCCGACTTCCTGGCCAACGCTGGTGGTGTCACTTGCAGCTACTTCGAGCAGGTCCAGTGCAACATGAACTACTACTGGGAGAAAGACGAAGTGTTAGGCAAGCTCGATGTCAAGATGACGTCCGCGTTTCTGGCAGTCAGCGAACTGGCTCGCCAGCGGAAGCTTTACATGCGCGATGCAGCTTACATCATTTCCGTAAGCCGCGTGGCTCAGGCCTGCAAAGATCGCGGCTGGGTGTAGTCGCTGAAGTAGTGCGTCGTCGGAAGCCCTTTCCCGACAAAACAGACAGTGGTGTGCCGTCAGGAAGAGGTTCCTGACGGCGCGTAAAAGTACAATGGCTCTTCCGTCGATACACCAAGTATGGGAGTTCTCAAGTGCCAGATCGAGCCGGTGAAGCATCGTTAAACAAACTGACGCCGTTTGACCGCCGGTTCACCGATTTTAGCGGTGTCTTCAGCTACATCGGATCGGGTTGGATTGGTGGCAAGGCGCAGGGGTTAGCATTCATCAAAGATTCACTCCTCAGCCGCATGAACGGCCAAGATTTCCCCGACTTCACGGTGCGAATTCCGACGATGACGGTTATGGCAACTGACGTCTTCGACGCTTTCATGAAACAGAACAACCTTTACGAGATTGCATACTCGGATGATGCCAGTAACGAGCAGATCGCCCACGCTTTCCAGAGGGGGAATCTCCCTCCGGACATCGTCGGCGACCTGCGCGCATTGGCGGTCAGTATGCATTCGCCGTTGGCGATCCGCTCGTCAAGTCTTTTCGAGGATGCCCTGCGGGAACCGTTCGCCGGTGTCTACGGCACCAAGATGATTCCCAACAACCAGTTTGATGCTGACTCCCGTTTCCGAGTACTCGTGGAGGCGGTCAAATTCGTTTATGCATCAACGTTCTTCCGCGAGGCGAAGACCTATATCAAAACTACCGGGCAATCGGTGGAAAAAGAGAAGATGGCGATTATCATACAGGAGGTTGTCGGGCTGCGCTTTGGTGACAAATTCTATCCGCAGATTTCGGGTGTGGCGCGGTCATACAATTACTATGCGACCGGTCATGGCAAGCCCACAGACGGTGTTATTGATCTGGCGCTGGGTCTTGGCAAGACGATTGTCGATGGCGGCAAGTCATGGAGCTACTGCCCGTCGTATCCGCGCACCGCTCCACCTTACAAGTCAACCTCCGACATGTTGAAGCAGACACAGAACGAGTTTTGGGCGGTCAACATGGGTAAGCCGCCAGCCTATGACCCGATCAAAGAGACGGAGTACATGGTGACGGGCGATCTGGCGGAAGCCGAGACCGATGGCGTCCTCCAGTTTACTGCTTCGACCTATCAGCCCGAAAACGACCGACTTATGACCGGCATTTTCGGCCAGGGACCGAGAGTGTTGACTTTCGCACCCATTCTGTCGCTGGGAGACATTCCCTTGAACAACCTGCTTAAGTCACTACTGAAACTTTGCGAGGAAGTTGTCGGCCATGAAGTGGAGGTTGAATTCGCCGTTACGCTTGATCCCGAGAACGGGGTGCCGGCGCGATTTGGTTTCCTGCAGGTGCGCCCGATGTTTGTCTCGCGCAGCAAGGTTGAGGTACCAATTGACGATTTGGAGGCCGAGGACGTGCTAATCGCTTCGGAAAAAGTGCTCGGCAACGGTCTTATCAACACAGTGAGGGATGTCGTATTTCTTAAAGTGACTGACTTCAACGAAAGGGCGTCCCGGCAGATTGCCGCCGATTTGGAGGCGATCAATCATCGTTTGGTTGCAGAAGGACATCCTTATTTGCTGATTGTTTACGGCCGACTCGGTACGACTGACCCGCCGTTCGGTATCCCGGTGAGTTGGTGGCAAATTTCTGGGGCCAAGGTGATTGTGGAAGCTTCTTTACCTGATATGCACGTCGAACTGTCGCAGGGTTCACATTTTTTCCATAATGTCATCAGTTCGCAGGTAGGCTATTTTTCTGTATCGCACAGTGGACGTTTTCCGATAAAGTGGGACTGGTTCCAGAGCCAGCAGACGGTGACCGAGACTGACTTTGTCAGGCACGTAAAATTGGCGGCGCCGTTGCGAGTGCAAATTGACGGCAAAAGCGCGCGAGGGGTGATCCGATCATGAATAGCAAAGAGACTCCGACTACCAAACTGATCTGGTTCTTGCAAGAGAGAGCCAAGGAACTGAGTTGCCTCTATCGCATCGAGGAGCTACTAAAACCCGAGTCCAATTTGGAGGACGTCTGCAAAGGAATTATCGAAGCGGTTCCTCCCGGTTGGCAGTACCCCGAGATCTGCCAGTCAAAGATTACCATGGGAAGCTCATCTTACCAATCGGCGAATTTTCGTGAATCATCGTGGATGCAGAGTGCCAATATTCAGGTGCTCGATCAGCCCGTAGGTACCATCAGCGTCTACTACACGCAGGAGATGCCCAACGAAGATCAGGGTCCATTCCTAAAGGAAGAGATCAAACTGATCAACACAATTGCCGAGCGCTTGGGTGCATTCATCACCTATCAAAAAATGAAATATGTCTTCCAGGAATATCGCACGGCGGCGCAAGAGTTGCTGGACAATACCAAGACCGAGTGGCGCGTAGTGCTTGATCTGTTGCGCCAGACCGACCGCAATCTCTATCTGCGCATCTCCCACAAGATGCTGAACCATCTGTGTTGGACGGGAGTGGACGAAGCCAAACAGTTACTGGAGTATTACAGTCCGGGTGAACCGGGCGATGACGAAGAACTGCTGGGAGAATCAAACCGGCCATTTTACCGCAAGACCCTGATATCCTCGAGCGATTTCCTGAGCGACCAAACGTTCGCCATCGCTGCCGATCATCTGAGTCCGGCGGAGATACTGAGCCTCATCCAAAAGTGGATTCAGCAGGACAAACTCGGCTTTCTCATCAAGTCGCTGGTCAGTACCAGTTCGCCGGTGGCTGAAGTAGCTGAAACGATTCGCCGTTATCGCCGCATGGTACCGGAGGGAATCGGCATTCCGAATCCCACCAAGCGGATGGTATTAGTATCATTGATTCGGCGCTTTTTCTCGGAACATCTTGATTTCATCAATATCGCCAAGCAGCATATCGAAATTGACGACATGTTCGAACTTCTGCACAATATGGTTTATACGCCCGATAGCCTAGGCCGTCTCGGGGGCAAGAGCGCCGGCCTGTTTCTGGCGTCTCAAATTCTCAAAAAGTTGGTAAACGAGAACAGTCTGCTCGCCGATGTCAAGATACCCAAGACCTGGTATATCACTTCCGATGTAGTCTTGCATTTCATCAATTTCAATAATCTCGAAGAGGTTATCGAACAGAAGTATAAAGACATCGATCAAGTGCGCCTGGAGTACCCCAACGTAGTACAGACTTTCAAGAATGGTCATTTCCCGCCGGAAATTGTCAAAGCACTTTCGGCGGTTTTGGATGATTTCGGTGACAGCCCGCTCATCGTGCGCAGTTCCAGCTTGTTGGAGGACCGTGCGGGCGCGGCGTTTTCCGGCAAGTACAAGAGCCTTTTCCTGGCGAATCAGGGTGACAAAGCCGATCGGGTGGAGGCACTGCTCGATGCCATCTCGGAAGTCTATGCTTCGACCTTTGGCCCCGACCCGATTGAATATCGTGCGGAGCGAGGGTTACTCGATTTCCATGAAGAGATGGGGATCATGATTCAACAGGTGGTCGGTACACGAGCGGGGAAGTATTTCCTGCCATCCTTCGCCGGTGTTGCATTCAGCAAGAACGAGTTCCGGTGGTCGCCGCGCATCAAGCGCGAGGATGGCTTGGTGCGTCTAGTCCCCGGTCTCGGTACCCGCGCTGTTGATCGTGTGTCGGAGGACTATCCGGTGCTGGTATCGCCGGGACAGCCGGGTCTCCGCGTGAACGTAACTCCCGAGGAAGTGGCTCGCTATTCTCCGAAAAAGATTGACGTCATCAATCTCGAAACCAATTCCTTCGAAACTTTGGAAGTGACTGAACTGCTGAAGGAAGTCGGCGGCGACTACCCGGGGTTGAATCAGGTTGGGTCGGTGTTCGAAGAAGACCATCTGCGACGCCTGTCGGGATTCAATCTTTCGTCCGCAAATGATTTAGTCGTGACTTTCGAAGGTCTTCTGTCGCAGTCATCGTTCGTGCCCATGATTAGTCTCATTCTCAAGACGCTCGAAGAGAAGCTCGGTACGCCGGTTGACCTCGAATTTGCGCATGACGGCACGCATTTCTATCTATTGCAGTGCCGTCCACAGAGTCAAGCTCTGGTCTCGGGTGCGGCGCCGATTCCGCAGGACATTCCGCCGGAGCGGATGATTTTCACGGCAAATCGCTATGTCTCGAACGGTCGCGTGCCGGACGTGACGCACATCGTTTATGTCGATCCGGCAAAGTACGGCGACATCGCTGATCGCGCCACTTTGCTTGCGGTCGGCAGGGCCATCGGCAAGCTAAACGCGCTGTTGCCCAAACGACAGTTCATCCTGATGGGGCCCGGACGGTGGGGAAGTCGCGGTGATATCAAACTGGGCGTCAGCGTAACCTACTCGGATATCAATAACACGGCGGTGCTGATTGAGATTGCTCGCAAGAGCGGCAATTACCTGCCGGATTTGTCCTTCGGCACGCACTTTTTCCAGGATCTGGTCGAGGCCGAAATCAGGTATCTGCCACTTTATCCTGATGACAAGGAGATCGTCTTCAATGAACAATTTCTACTGCGCTCTCCCAACCTTCTGCCGGAGATTCTGCCGGAGTTTGGCTATCTGGCTGACACCGTGCATGTCATAGATGTTCCAGAGGTC
>JAPLUP010000372.1 GCA_026397575.1 Candidatus Zixiibacteriota bacterium | reverse complement strand
CACTATCGGATAGTCGAGAAGATCGGCGCCGGTGGGATGGGGGAGGTCTATCTTGCCGAGGATACCGAGCTCAATCGCAAGATCGCACTCAAGTTTCTTTCCCCCCATCTCTGTCAAGATGCTGACTGCCGGGCGCGCTTCAAACGCGAAGCGCAAGCTGCTGCCAAACTGAATCATCCCAACATCGTCACCATCCACGAAGTCAGCGAGTTCAACGGCCGTCCTTTCTTTGCGATGGAGAACGTCGAAGGACAACCTCTCAGCGAACTCATCAGACAAGGTGATTGCTCGCTCGACAAGGTGATCGATCTGTCCTTGCAGACCTGCGAGGGATTGCAGGCCGCACATGAGAAAGGCGTTACTCATCGAGACATTAAGCCTGCCAATATATTAGTAAGTCAATCGGGACGTGCCAAGCTGGTCGACTTTGGGCTGGCCGCAGTCGCTGGCGCCGACAAACTGACAAGAGAGGGATCGACTCTCGGCACCATCAGCTACATGTCACCCGAACAGGTGCAGGGCAAACCGACAGATCAGCGCTCTGACCTCTTCTCGTTCGGTGTGGTGCTGTATGAGTTGGTAAGCTGCAAATCGCCTTTCAAGGGTGAGACTCCTGCAGCAACCATGAATGCGATAGCGCAGCAGACTCCCGAACCGCTGGCTCGCTACAAGGCCGGAGTATCCGATGAACTGCAACGGATCGTATCAAAGCTGCTGCAGAAAGACCCGGCACTGCAATACCAGACGGCTGCCGATGTCATCAGCGACCTGACGGGATTGAAGGCAACGAGCCAACTCTTGACCGGAGCGCCGGTCAGAAAGAACCAGACGTGGCGGCTGGTGGTTGGAGTTGCAGCTCTGGTGCTTCTCGCGGTTGCTGCTTACGGCATCTTCAAATCCAACATCTTCATTGGTGAGAAGGCGACCGCTCAACGCAAGATGCTGGCGGTATTGCCGTTTGAGAATCTCAGCCCCGATCCCGATCAGGAGTACTTCAGTGACGGTCTGACTGAAGAGTTGACCAGCAAGCTCTCGTTGGTTCAGTCACTGTGCGTAATCTCCCGCAGTTCTTCAATGACCTTCAAGGGCAGCAACAAGACGATCCCGGAGATCGCAAAAGCGCTCAAGGTGCAGTACATCATCGAAGGGAGCGTGCGCAAGGCCGGTAAGGAGTTGCGGATAACGGCCCAACTGATTGATGCTGCCAATGATGCCCACCTCTGGGCGAACACTTACACCGGTACGCTGGAAGATGTATTCGACATGCAGGATAGCGTCACCCGTGCAATTATTGAAGGGATCAGGATCCAACTGACACCGGATGAAACTCGGCGAGTCAAGAAGAGGGGGATCGATGATGTGGATGCGTACGTTCTCTACCTCAAAGGGGTAAACGGCATCTATGAGGGTACCGCAGATGCACTAAGAAAGGGACTTCGATCTCTAGAACAGAGCTAAGCAATAATTGGTGACAACGCGCTTCTTTACAGTGGCATGGCTTGGGGGCTCTATATGCTGGTCAACAATGGATTGGGCCAAGAAGAAGACATCGCAGCGTGCGAAGAATATACAAAAAAGGCTCTTACTCTGGATCCAGAGTTGCCTGAAGCACATGCGATGTTAGGATGGATTAACAGCTCATTCTTAGGAAACCAAGCACAAGCCGTGAAGCATTTCAAGACAGCTCTAACATTAGATCCAAATAGCGAGAATGCTCTCTGGGGGCTGGCAGTGGTGTATTTCATGTATATTGGCAGAGTGTCGGAAGCAATAGCTCTGAGCGAGAAGTACCTTTTGCTCAATCCGCAGGACTCTCTCCAACTGTACATCCAGCGAGGTGACATACAATTCTATGCTGGCGATTTTCCGCAGGCGCTTGTCTGGTTACGCAAATCATATTTGGTGGGCAATCGACAGCCAATCGACATCTTTATGTATGCTATGGCGCTTGCTACCTGTGATAGTGTCGAGGAAGCTTTAGTAGTCCTTAACGAGGCTAATAGAATGGATTCCTCAAGTACAATAGCAGAGTTTGATCAAGTACTCCTCTTCGCTCTGCGTAACGACCTCAGTAGTGCGTTGAGGGCGTTATCATCTGAGTTACAACGAACCTGCAGAAGAGATGCGGGTTGGTCATATACGTTGGGAGCAGTATTGGCCAAAGCTGGCGCTACAGAAGAAGCGTTCGCGTGGATGGAAAATGGGGTGAGCAGGGGTTTCAGTAACTACCCCTTCATGCAGAAAGATCCCTTCCTCAATAATCTCCGTGGCGAGGAGCGGTTCAAGAAACTCATGGAACGCGTGAAATACGAATGGGAGCACTTTGAAGTGTGAATCAACCTGACGACGACAAGACCCAGGCGGTGACAGTGCTTTCAAAGGGAACGGCTATCGGGCACTACCGAATCGTCGAGAAGATCGGCGCCGGTGGAATGGGTGAGGTGTATCTGGCCGAGGACACGAAACTCGACCGCAAGGTGGCACCGAAGTTTCTGTCGCCTCACCTATGCCAGGACAGCGAATGCAGAGCCCGTTTCACTCGCGAAGCTCAAGCAGCGGCCAAGCTGGACCACCCCAACATCGTGGCCGTCCATGAAGTCAGCGAGTTTCAAGGGCGACCGTTCTTCTCTATGCAGCATGTTGAGGGGCAGTCGCTCAAAGAAGTGCTGGCAGGCAAATCACTTCCACTGGATCGCATTTTCGAAATCGGGGTTCAGGTCTGCGAGGGACTGCAGGCGGCACATGAAAGTGGGATTACACACCGTGATGTTAAGCCTTCCAACATTCTCATCGACTCGCACGGACGGGCCCGCATAGTCGACTTTGGTCTGGCCTCGGTGGTAGGGTCCGACCAATTGACCAGGATCGGTTCGACCATGGGGACGGTCGGCTACATGTCGCCGGAGCAAGTGCGCGGTGAACAAGTCGATCGCCGCAGCGACCTATTCTCTCTTGGTGTCGTCCTCTACGAACTGATAACGGGTAGGCAGCCATTCAAGGGCGATAACGACGCGGCGACATCGCGAAACACCGTTGATGCTGAGCCGGAGCCACTCGCCCGATACAAATCTGAAGTCCCGGACGGGTTACAGACAATCGTGATTAAGGCGCTCGCGAAGGATAAGAACCTTCGTTATCAGCACGTGGACGACCTATTGGTAGACCTGAAAGGGCTTCGCCAACTGCCGGCGTTCCAGGTACGGACAAAGCAGCCTTCAATTGCGGTGCTTTCTTTTGCCAACTTGAGCTCTGACCCGGAACAAGAATATTTTTGTGATGGAATGGCCGAGGAGATCATCAACGCGCTTTCACATCTGGAGGACCTTCAAGTTGTGGCGAGAACGTCGGCCTTATCACTCAAGGGACAGGCTATCGACGTCCGCGAGATCGGCCGAAAACTTGGTGCAAAGACAGTTCTGGAGGGGAGTGTTCGACGCTCCGGAAACCGTTTGCGTATCACAACTCAGCTTGTCGATGTTGCCAGCGGCTATCATTTGTGGTCGGAGAAGTTCGACCGTGATCTGGAGGATGTTTTTGCTATTCAGGATTAGATTTCTCTCGCGGTGGTCGAGAATCTCAGAGTCCGACTACAGAGAGGCGATGAGACAAGATTGGCGAAGCGACACACCGATGACCCTGTTGCTTACGGCCTCTATCTGAAAGGACGCTACTTCTGGAATAAGCGGTCCGAAGAGGGTATCAAAAAGGCGATCTCGCTCTTTGAACAAGCTACTCAGGCAGACGCTGGCTACGCGCCGGCCTATGCCGGGCTTGCTGACTGTTACACCATCATCGGGTATTATGATATTCTTCCTCCCAAGGAAGCCTTTCCCGCAGCAAAGGCGGCGGCGGAGAAGGCCATTGGACTTGACGGTTCACTTGCCGAAGCGCATACCTCTCTGGCAAGCGTGAAGCTCTACTACGATTGGGATTGGCCAGGCGCTGAGAGGGAGTTCAAGAAGGCCATC
>JAPLUP010000546.1 GCA_026397575.1 Candidatus Zixiibacteriota bacterium | reverse complement strand
GACGGTTCAGTTGTTTGCTGGGGAGATAACAACGCCAGTCAACTGGGCGACGGCACGCTTGAAGGGCGACTCACTCCGGTTCAAGTTACCGGTCTTGGTCCCGGCACGACTGCCGCAATTTTCTCCTACGGCGGCGGCAGGTGCGCCATAAAAACCAATGGTGCTGTTGTTTGCTGGGGGCCGATTCCTCTTAATGGATATGATAACCTTACTACTATTCCTACTCAGGCCACCCAGTTTGCTCCCGGCACGGTTAAGACGCTTGGTTTTGGCTTCAAGCTCACCTGCGCCTTAAAAACCGACGGCTCGGTTGTTTGTTCGGGAAGCAATTATACCGGTCAGGTGGGAAATAATCAGGGGAAAAACGCCTTAACCATGGGAATCGACACTACGGCGGCGATTACTGTTGGCGACTATCATTCTTTTGCTTTAAAAAAAGATGGCTCGGTTGTTGGCTGGGGAGCTAATGGAAACGGTGAACTGGGCGACGGCACGGTTACTAACAGATATGCTCCGGTCAACGTTGTCGGCTTAGGGCCGGGCACGACCGCGGCGGTTGTCACCACCTACCTCAAAACCTGCGCCCTGAAAACCGACGGGTCGGTTGTTTGCTGGCCAATGGAGGATAAGCGCGTTCCGACTCTCTTTATCGCGGCGCCGGGCTCAAGTTCTTTATCGCCGCCGTTTACGGCAATGGCGAATGTTCTGGAATCGGCGCGCCAAACCTTGGAGCAAATGCTCAAAACATTTGAAAACCGATAAACACCATTAGAAAACAAAAACCCGTCCTGAGCCCAGTCGAATGGACGGGTTTTTGTTTTTGGCTTTGGCGGCTGGAGGACCTGCCTCGCCGAGTCAAGGCGGGCGTTAGAACCTGCTGTCTCACATAAAATTATCAACTTTAGTTGCCAATCTTAGGTGAGCGGCAGAGAGAATAACAAGCGATATTATCCTCTCTGCCGAAGAAGGAAAAACGAAATGAAATCATCTCAGCTCTTGCCGGTCTTTGAGGGTGGTGAAGCGGCACAATGGTGGCAGACCCAGCGCCGATGCTTATCTTGTTCCCAGCCATCTTTGCGCAATTGTTTCTCAACACCCTTTTTGGTTGTAATACCCATCGCGGCTGTAAATTGCATCGATGTGTCACCGTTGACGCAGACAACCGCAGCTGCAAGGCGAATTATCCCATTTCCTTCTTTGTACATAGGTTTTTGTCCTCCGCTGTGAGATAAGATAATAAAATATCTTCGTGTTGTCCAGTGGCAAAACTATCCGCTCCGGCGGCTGGACAACGTTAGAACCTCGGTAATGTCCGGATAGGCGATTTGCAGGCGTCGGATCGGGATTGTATACAAAAGAGCTTGACTTCCTTTTGAGAAGGCCTTAAAAGAGCTATAGCATCATCATTTTTTCCCATTGAGAGGAGGCAAACTATGAAAACGCTGGTTGACCTCATGCAGCACTCCTTCCGTCTCTATGGAAGGAGGAATAGGATTTTCCTTCCGAGTCTCCGCAGTAGAATAGATTTTTTGAATCTCGCCGTCGGGGACCTTCAGGAAGCACTCCGCAAGGAGGCAGGAAATCTGGCGCTTCGAGCCTCACTCGCTCGTGTTGTATCAAGAATTTTCTGTATTGCGGAACATTTTCTCGACCTTCCGCTCGCCGAGATGGTCGCACGGAAATATCTCGCGGATCACTGTGCTTATTGTCTTACGTTACCCTGTTCGTGCCCAGAAAGACGATCTGAGGCACATCTACAGGAGACGCCTCCGGTCGAGGTAGCACCAAGCTTGCGCAAGATTTGCACGCTTTTGGAAAGGGTTTACGGCGCACGGAATAGGGAAAAAGGACTTGAGTACATTTTGAACCGCCTCTTTAAGGAAGCGAGCGAACTCATCAGCCTCTCAATGAAGAGATGGGACGCTCACACGCGCATTGAGGATATTGAGAAAGAGTTTGGGCTGGAGCTTGCCGATGCGCTCGCGTGGACGATTGCTGTCGCAAATTTCGTTGCCGTTGATCTCGAGGCGGCTTTCCTCGAGCGATACGGGAATGGATGTGGAAAGTGCCGCGGTAATCCTTGCACGTGCATTGGTTTCAGCTTCGAGCCGCTACGTTGGATCTGAAGAGGAAGATCTTTAACCCAAAGAGGTCATAAAGAGCACGGAGGGGGTCCGGCCAGCTCCCTCTTTTTTTATAACCTCGCTCCCGTTGCTGGACGCGTTTAGAACTCTGAACTGGACGCAAATACGAAAAGACTTGGAACAAGTACCCACTTTTTCATATAAAGAAACGCCCCCAACCGAAGTTGGGGGCATGCGCGTGGATAAACTATGCAGATCGGCTCTTCGGCCCGAACATACGAGATACGAAGAGAACAATCTTTGACCAGAGCTTACGAGCTATGAATAGAACGACCGCGATAGTGAGAAGCGTCATGGACGCTGGATAAAACCGCTCCTCGATCGACCAGTTCTTGGCGCCAGCCGTTGCTAAACTGTTGGCGACAAGAAAACCGACGTAAATAAGGAATGGCTGTTCGTGGGGCTTCTTGTAGGCCTCTATTGATTGCGGAACTCCGGCAATCATTACCGCAAGAGTACTAGCGACCGTGGCTACCTTCGCCCCTGAAACGACCCAGACGACTACGCACGCGACAACTAGACAGGCGACCATTGTCTCGAACCAAGTCCATTTGAAATTCTTGGATTTCAGGATCGAGAGGGTTACTGCCGCACTTCCAAGCGAATACGCTGCAGGAAGCAGGAAGCTTCCTCCTTGAAAGATGATCGTTGCGGCAACGATCCCGTCGAGCGTGGCCCAAAGCACCCACGTTGCAAAGTTTTGCTTGACCTTGCCGGAAAGCACTTGGACGCACAGCGGCACATACAACAAGATAGCGATAATGCCCGCCACTAAAGACAGGGT
>JAPLUP010000503.1 GCA_026397575.1 Candidatus Zixiibacteriota bacterium | reverse complement strand
CGATACTATTTCAAACCGACATTCCGCTCTTTTTATATATTTGGCGGCCCCGCCGCGGCCGTTGGAATAGAGTGGGGCAACCACGAGACCTTCGGCGGGTTAGGAGGGTTTGGGATTGCGACCGGCGGCGGGTATCAGTTTAGCCAACATTTCCAAATAGAGCTTGGCGCAGTCCTAACGAGTGTATTTAGGACATCCATCAGAACTATTCACGCTACAGTGAATCTGGCGGGGTATTGATGCTGGTGGAAATCTCAACGCCGAGATCGGACAGTTCGTCGAGTACTACAACCACCGGCGGTGCTACGGATCGTTCGACAACGTGACCCTGGCGGATGTTTACAGTGAGAGAGCGGCGGCGATCTAAGAGCAGCGAGAGAGAACTAAGCGGGAGACCACTAGCCGGAGAAGAATCGAGTATCGGAAAGCCATTGCGATGAGAGAAAGCGTGTCTTAACTTGAGTTATCACTGTGTCCGAATTGTCTGACGACGACACTTGGTTGACACACAGTAACCCTCAATACTATTTGACAATCCTGTCGCTGCCGATAACTTAAGCCAATATGAAATACCAGCGCATCAAAGGTACCGTTGATATTTTGCCTTACGAAACGGGCAAATGGATCTATCTCGAAGAGATCATCCGTAGCGTGATGGCGCGATTCAATTACAAAGAAATCCGCGTGCCGGTGTTCGAAACGACTGAGTTGTTTGCGCGCGGTATCGGCGAAGGCACCGACATTGTCAACAAGGAGATGTACACTTTCACCGACATGGGTGGCCGCAGTATCACGCTCAGGCCGGAAGCTACCGCATCGGTAGTGCGCTGCTTCATAGAGGAGTCCCTGGGGAAAAAGGCCCCGCTGACCAAGGTCTATTATATCGGCCCGATGTTTCGACAGGAGAAACCGCAGAAGGGACGCCAGCGGCAGTTTTATCAGTTCGGCGCCGAAGCGCTCGGCTCGGCCGATCCGCGCATCGATGCCGAGATAATTGCCGTCAGCGTGCAGGTTTTGAAAGACTGCGGCATCAATCAGTTCGAGGTTGCCCTAAATTCCGTAGCAACCCCACCGCTACGCGCGAAGCATCGCGAAAAGCTCCTGGAGTTTGTGCGGCCGGTTGCGGCGCAGTTCCCCGAAGTTGACCGCGAAAAAATCGACCGCAATCCGCTGCGACTCTTCGATAGCAAGCTTGAGTTGACACAACAACTCCTTCAGGGGGCGCCACTGTTGGGGCAATTCTACGACGACGAAGTCCTTCGCGATTTCGACATAGTTAAAGAGACTCTGACCCAGCTTGGAATCCCCTATGCCGAAGATCCGCGACTGGTGCGAGGGTTGGATTACTACACCAAAACCGCATTCGAAATCAGATCATCGCTGCTCGGTGCGCAGGACGCGCTGTCCGGCGGCGGCAGATATGACCTGCTGGTTGAGGAACTTGGCGGTGATCCCACACCGGCCGTCGGTTTTGCCGCTGGTATGGAACGCACACTGCTGGCGATAGAAGCAGTCGGACAAAGCGGTTACGGCGAAAAGCCGCTCGACATATTCATCATCGCCGAATCAGAGCCGGAACGCAAGCACGCGCGGTTGCTTGCCAAGCAACTTCGCGACGAGCGCATATCGGTCGATCTGGACTATCTCAATCGTTCGCAGAAGGCACAGATAAGAGAGGCATCCCGCCAAAACGCCCGCTTCGCGCTGTTTGTATTCGCCGATGATATCCCTACCGGCAAGTTCCATCTCAAGAAACTCGCCACCGGCGACCAACAGAAACTCTTGGTCG
>JAPLUP010000328.1 GCA_026397575.1 Candidatus Zixiibacteriota bacterium | reverse complement strand
GCCATCCGCGAGAACTCGGCCATCTCGTCTGAGAATGACGCAAGATGTTTGACCACAAAATCACCGGCCTCTTCAAAGCTGAGTCGGGCCTCAAACTTGCCCACGGGCGCAACTTGGTCGTACCAGCAGAACTTGTCGATGCCCATCAGTTTCTTCTTAGCTTCGATGTATTTCTTCATCGCCGGCAATGTTGTTGCGACCGCTTTCCACATGGCGTTCAGCGTTTTTTCCTGAAGCCGATTCATCCGCAGTGGTTCGTGCAACGGCGATTTCCAGTTGCGATTTTTGTAGAGCGACAGCCTGAACCCGCCCTGATAGTTCAGCGCCGATGCCGCCAGAGTCGCTCGACTGCTCCATGCCTCCTCGAACTTGACGAAAGCCCGCTGACGGATTGCACGGTCAGGACTGTTGAACTTGTTCTGCAACTGACCAACCGACAGCTTCTCAACTTCGCCCGCTTCCTCGAAATCGACCCTGATCTCACCGGAGATCTTATCATACAGCCGTGCCCAGGCGTGGTAGCCGTTCACCGATAACTCCAATGCCAGCGCTTCCAACTCCGGCGCCATTTTTTCCTTGGCAAGAATGCGCATTTCAGTGAGCGGGAACTTGATCGGGGCGATCTTGGGATTGGCCATCAACTTGTCCCATTGCTTCTCGTTCTGTTTGGCGAAGAGCGCTTCCAGCCCGTTGTGCAGAGTGAACCAGTCGGCGATCATCATATCGACCTCGCCAAAAATCGCGTGGCCGAGTTCGTCGCTAACCTTTTCCGAGATACAGCAATGCACGAAGGAACGCGCCAGACCGAGATGTTCCCCCAATCGCTGGAATTCGAGAATGAACTTGATCCACTGAGCTTCAGCCGCGGGGGCAAGCTTAGTCGGAAGTTTAGCAAACGTCTTCTTTGCTTTGTCGAGATCGACGCGAACCTTGTCGCGGAAAATCTTGTATTCTGTCGAGCCGCTGCCGCCGGGGAAAACTGAGTCCAGATCCCAGCGAGGAGCAGGCTTCACTGTCCTTGCGGTGGTTGTGTTTGTATCCATCGGATCCTTTCCTAAGTCAACAGAAAGATCGGCTGCCTTGTACACGGGAAGGCAATCGGTTGCGGAGTATAAGCAATTTCGGGAGAACGATCAAGGGGGCAAGTCGCGGCTGTCAGCGCGGGTATTTCCCGAACAACTTGAGCAAAAAGCCATGAAAACGGTGGAACGATTCGGTGTCGGGCAAGAACATCAACGGGCAGAGGCCGCTAATCGCAGTCACTTTGTGTTCTTTGCAGAACGACGACGTGTTGGAGCTGTGTTCATCATGACGCAATTTGCGGCGGAACCAGACCTTCTTGATACCAGCATCGGCGCAATCTTGCATCATGTCGTCGGTGATCTTCGGCGGAATCAAGAAAAGCGCTGCCTGCACCGGCGGCTTGATGTCAATCAGCCGTCCCAGGCACGGTTTGCCGTCAATCTCGCTCGCCAGAGGATTGACCGGAACAACATCATATCCCCGTTTGACAAACTCGCCAAAGACGATCCGGGTGTAATCCTTGGTGTCACGCGAAACGCCGACAATCGCCAGTCGCTTCTCGGAAAGGAAGTCTTGAATTTGTTTAAGTTCGGTCATGCGTCTCCCCGCCAATGCCACAGTGGATGGCGCTGTCATGTAACCAATTTAGCAGAAACCGACTCGCAATGCAACGAATTCGGACATACTGCAAGATGCTCGTACCTGACTATGTTCGCGACCTAATACTCCTTCAATTCCTCTTCCCCCCGCAAATACCGCATCCCTGCTGCCGCAAGAGCTTCCATCTCAAATTCACCGCCGACGGTGATCACCTTGCCGAGGAAGGCGATATAGTGATGAATCTCACCTACCAGCAGCTCGGATTTCGCCATTCCCCCGGTCAGGACGATAGCTTCATATTGTCCGCGCAGAACGACGGCTGCCATGCCGATTTCCTTGGCAATCTGATAGGCCATGGCGTTGAAATGAAGTTGCGCTTTCATGTCGCCGCCGAGGATCATCCTTTGGACCTCGCGTAAGTCGGCTTCACCTATATAAGCGAGCAAACCCGATTTGCGCGAAAGTTTGTCGATCATCTCCTTTTCCGCATACTTGCCGGAGTAGCAGAGTTTAACGAGTCCGCCGATTGGCAACGCTCCGGCGCGGTCGGGCGAAAACGGTCCCATGCCCAATAGTGCATCGTTGACATCGATAATCTTGCCGCCTTGTAGCGCCGCTACGGAAACACCTCCACCCATGTGCGCGGCGACAAAATTGACTTCCTCAAGCTTCTTGCCCAGTTTCTCGGCTTCGCGGCGGCAGACTTCCTTGATGTTTAGGGCATGCACGCGGCACTTGCGCGGAATCTCTGGTACACCCGAAATGCGAGCGATGTCGGTAAAGTTGTCGGTCGTGATCGGGTCGGAGATCAGAGAGAGCACATTGTAGCGCTTGCCAAGATGATCGGCGATGATAGCGCCAAGATTGGAAGCGTGGTTGGAGTATTTCATCGTGCGCAGGTCGGACAGCATGGTATCTGTGATCTTGTAGGAGCCACCTTCAAGTGGTCGTAGCGGCGCACCTCTGCCTATGACCGCTTTGATCTGTGTTGTGTCAATCGACAGCGAATTGATCCAACCGTCGATTCCCAACCTGCGGAATTCGAACTGGTCGGCGACATTGTCGAACTTGGCCAACTCGGCGGCGTCGTGGCGGATCGTGTCTTCGGCAATCTTCTTACCATCGTCAAAGAGTGCCATCTTTGTTGAAGTTGATCCGGGATTGATGATCAGAAGATAATCAGGCAAAAGTCACCTCAATCTATCTAGAGTTCCAAGTCGAAACCGTGACGGTTTCGATCTTCGGTTGTTTTCAGAGCATCTACTCTCACTTGAGATAGCGCAGCGCAGCCTCAAGTACGGGATCACGCCCCGATCTGATATCAGCGACAGTCGGTTGAACAACGATATCGGGGTGAATACCTACGCCTACATATTCCCTTCCGTCAGCAAAGGTTGTGCGGTTGGTGCAAACCTGCCCGACAATTCCTCCCGGCAATGAAAACCAGATAGGTTGGCCGGTGGATCCAGCGGTTGGTTCGCCAATCGTCTTGCCGCGCTTCAAGGCGTCAAATGCTGCCACAAAATCCTCTGCGGCTGATCCTGTCGCCGGACCAATGAGAACCACAACGGGTTTCCTGAATTGCCGATTCTCATTCGCCGATTGACTCCAACTCGTTGTTTCCCATCTGGCTGCAAGTCCTTGTGATCGTCGCCACGGTGAATACTCCGGCAGTTTCACCGTAACCGTGGTAAACGCCGTGTCGACAAAATAACTGAGAATGGTAAATGCCGGGTCACTGTTTCCACCGCTATTCTCTCTTAGATCA
>JAPLUP010000127.1 GCA_026397575.1 Candidatus Zixiibacteriota bacterium | reverse complement strand
GCCTCGGGTGACTGCCCTGCCGCGACCACGGAGGTCGGTATCCCTCGGGCAACTTCCTCGGCATGCGAAGGTCCCGAAACTGCGATCACGTTCTCAACACCGACTCCGAGCACGTCCCGAACAACTTCCGAAACACGTTGGAGACTGCTGACCTCGATACCTTTGGCCAGACTAACCAGAATCCCAATCGTCTTTCCGGTTTCCGTCAGTTGCTCACAAAGTCCACGCACATGCTGCGCCGGAACGGCGACAAAGATGACGTCGCCGTGTGTGGCTGCTTGTTTCAGGTTGTCAGTTAGTTCAATCGCGGGGAAAATTTTCACACCCGGCAAACGGGATTTGTCTTCGCGAGTTACTGCAAGGTCTTTGGGTGTCGTAGCTGCATGCAGCCAGAGTGTAACGGCGTTACCCTCTGTGGCCAGGAGGTTCGCAACTGCGATACCCCAGCTTCCTGCACCTAAGACCGAAACGGCTTTCATCTACCTCAGATTAGATCCAGGTCCTTTGTCTTGTACCCCCGAAGGCCGATTTAGTGGGTCAGTTTTCTCTCTTCACCCTTCATCAACCTTCGTATGTTAGCCCGGTGAGTGAATAATACCATAAGAGAGACGCCGATGCAAGCGGAAAGTAACAGTGGCGAGACATTTTTTCCCATTAAGTACTTTTCGATTAGCACGATTAGTGAAAGTGATACTCCAGCTATGATCGAACCGGCGGAGACAATGCGGGTTAAGGCAAAAATGATGCCGAATACGAAAAGACAAACTCCAACTTCGATAGGTAGCAGGATCAAGAACATGCCGAGCAACGTGTTGATGCCTTTGCCGCCTCGGAAGCCAGCGAAGATGGGGAAGACATGGCCGACCACAGCGGCAAACCCGGAAGCCACCTGCACCCAGGCAAACTCGGGAAAGAAGTACTTGGCAACCAGCACTGGTAATGCGCCCTTTCCGATATCCAGCACTGTCACCAACACAGCGGCTATCGGTCCGGCGACGCGATAAACATTGGTGGCGCCGGCATTTCCGGAACCCTGTTTACGGATATCGACACCGGCAAATGCGTAGCCAACAATGACTGAGAAGGGTATGGATCCCAGCAAGTAAGAGGCGATGGCGTAAAGTATTGCATTAAACACGATTTCGTCCGACTCTCGACATGGGCATTCTGCCAAAACTGGTTGCGGCACAGCATGGTTAGCCGCTACAGCAAGCAAAGACTAGACAGGCAGCATAAGGACACAGGCTCTACTTGCTGACGATATCTTTCATCGACGCCAGTAGCTTGTCTATCTCTTCCTTGTCGATTTTCCTATCCTTCATGGCATTTTGTACGTCGATGGCAAACGCGTTAATCTTCGGCGCCTTCAGCTTGTCCTTCAGCGCGCCGGACTTTAGAGCATCCTTGAAGTCCTTAAACGCCGCTTTGATATCATCAATTTTGTAGCCCTCCGGCAGGTCCTTTAACACCTGCAGTTCAATCGCATCGGTTGATTTCTCGATCAGCACATTGCCGATCTTGTCGCAATATGCATAACTGAGAATGATGCCGACGCCCACAATGGCGACCAGAATTGCGCCGACGATCAGCAGTACCTTACAGCCTGTACCCATGTTAAATAGACTCCTTCTTATCAGTAAACGAAATGTTTGTCGCGTTAATCCCTGCTCAAGCTGGAACAGAATCTACATCGGTTGAGACGAAGACACAACTGACATCTGATCCGTACGGCGTCCAATCCACAAAAGAAAGAGGCGGTATAAAACCGCCTCATGTTCTGCATACATTCAGTCCGTCGAGCCTCGTCAGGATTTCTCCTTTTCCTCGCCAGTCTCCGGCTCCTCGATAGTCTCGTCGGCCGGCTCAACTTCAGGTGCTTCCGATTCTACGGCTTTGGCAACAGCCGGCTTGAATCGTCTGCCGGCCTTTTTAGCATCTGGCTCCGGCGCGGCCTTACCACCCCGCTTCAATCTGCTTGATAGCCTCTTTAGGCGTCCTTCTTTCTTTTCGGCAACCTCTTTCTCTTTGGGCTTCTCAACGAGCAGCTCGACAATGGACACCTCGGCGTTGTCACCCTTGCGAAAACCGGCTTTCACCACACGGCTGAATCCGGAACTGCGGTCTTGGAGCTTAGGAACAAGCTCCTGGAAAAGCTTCTTGAGAGCTTCCTTGTCCCTGACCACACTTGCGACCTGACGCATGCTGTGCAACGAACCTTCTTTGGCGGTCGAAATCAAACGATCAACAAAAGGCCGGAGCGCTTTGGCTTTGGAGGTGGTTGTCTTGACTTTCAAATGGAGGAAGAGCGACGCAGCCATATTGGCGAGCATCGCATCGCGATGGCTGGCAGTCCGACTCAGTTTTGGCGTTTTTCTCCCGTGTGGCACAGCTATCTACTCCTAATTCTGCTCAACCAAATAGTACTTCGAGACATCCAGTCCCCAAGCCAGTCCCAGTTCTTCCAGGATGGCGGTCAACTCTGTCAGCGACTTGCGCCCGAAATTACGATATTTGAGCATATCGGATTCTGAGCGAGTGACCAGCTCTTTGAGCGTCTGGATATTGGCC
>JAPLUP010000528.1 GCA_026397575.1 Candidatus Zixiibacteriota bacterium | reverse complement strand
CCGTCCGGCTGGATCACTTCAAATGTGCGTGTGGGATCCGCCGGGACCGACAACGCCCGTTCAGAGGCCAATACTAAGCAAAAGACCATCACTGGTATCCCGTGGCAGAACACCAAGAAGGTTCGCAAAAGTGCTCTTCTCCATTTCATTTGTCTTTCTCCTTTGTCTTTCTCCTTTGTTTTTCTCCTTCGATATCGAAAATTCTTGAACTGCCGTATATGTCGTCAAACCAATGCGGACAGGGGGCATTGAAAGTCAGTATACGGTTTGAGCGGCGGCAATCATTTTTCGGTAGTGTTTCCTCCAAAGTCTAAGGATTGACTCGCCAGCACTTGTGCCGAGAAACAAGTAGCAGTGGCCAACGTTCGAATGACCTGGAGAAACCTTTTCATTATCGTTCTCCAACAAGAGTCGCAATGACCCCAAAAAGCCCCTCAGTTTGATCATCTTGGGTCTGCGAACTTTGACAAAGCCAAACTCGCGAACTCAAATCAGGCAAGGTCTGATTTTGTGATCTACAGAAGGCAATGTAACCGGCCAACGTCAAGTTGTCAACCGATTTTGCGATGTTTTTTCGTCCTTGTCGCGCCACAAATCTAACCTGCCCGCCTATCAATTGTTTGTCCCGTTGCCTTACAACAAAAAACGCGGTGGAAGAAATCTTCCACCGCGCCAAAAATCGAGAAGTCAAAACCGAAGCGGTTCTGACCTACACATCATGGATCAGCCCGACAGCTTCCCCGCGATCATCTGTCGCACCCGGTTGCCGTCGGCGCGCCCTTTGACTTTGGGCATGATTGCTTTCATCACTTTGCCGAGATCGGCGGGCGTTTTTGCCCCTATCTCCAATAGTGTGGCCCCGACGATTTCCTGCAATTCCTCATCAGAAAGTTGCTGAGGCAGGTGGCTGGTAATGATTTCAAGTTCGCCGCTTTCTTTCAATACCAGATCGTCCCGACCACCCTGCCGGAACAGTTCGATCGAATCACGCCGCCGTTTGGCGGCAGCAGCCAAAACACCGAGAACATCCTCCTCGGTGAGCGGCTCCCTCTTGTCGATCTCTTTATACTTGATGTCTGACTTAAGACCCCTAATAACTTCCACCCTGTTTTTGTCCCCCTTTTTCAGAGCAACTATCAGGTCAGAATTGAGAGTCTCGAGCAGTGACATCTCAGTCGTCTCTGCTATAGCGGCGCGATTTACGCTTGGCCGCGTTCAGTTTCCGTTTTTTACGTTCCGACGGTTTTTCGAAATGCTGATGCTTTTTGATGTCGGACAGAATTCCGCTCTTTTCGCACAGCTTGTTAAAGCGTCTTAGCGCTTTTTCGAATGACTCGTCATCGCGAACTTTGACTCCTGTCAAGTCTGGCTCGACCTCCTCTCAGTGCCGGCAAAAGGTATAGACCCCTAATTAATCTCTTGTGAATATAGCGACAGCTTAAACCTGTGTCAATAGCAATCTGGAAAAACCGCAGTCTCCGCAATTCGCTGTGGGACAATGTCTACGCTCGTCAGCCAACGGAAGGGGCGCCCGTGTCGGCGGACGCCCTGACCGAAAAGCCTGTCCTGATCGATAATAGCCCCCCTACTGGCAGTGCGGCGCGGAGCCACCGGAGAAGATGTAGGAGATTAAGTACACCGCGTCAGAAATATCCACTTCACCATCGCCGTTGGCGTCGCCCTTCCCCGTCACATAATTGCAGAATCCCGGAGCTACGCCACCGGAGAAGATGTATGAAATCAAGAACACTGCGTCCGAGATGTCGATACCGCCATCACTGTTGGCGTCACCGCAAGCTGTACAAGTTGGTGAACTGTTGACATAGATCGTATCCAGCATGTCTAACGGATGAAAATCACAATGGTACGGGAATGGACCGGGACCATCTCCGGCGCTAAATGTCAGTTGGAAATTGTCACCTGCGGCCGCGAAATTGGACGACGTCCACGATTTCGGCGAAGAGGGATCGGAAGTCGTGTTGTGTAGACCGTTTGCCCAAGCCCAGATTACAGCATCCCCGGGATTGACATGAGTTTTCGCAGGCGTGAAGGCAAAGTCACCAACAGCGATATGATGCACTGTCGTCGGGTAATTTATGAAAATCGTATCCAGCATAGTCAGAGGATGAACCTCGCAGTGATAGGCAAACGGACCCGGACCATCGGCGAGACCAAAGACCAATTGAAACGACTGACCGGCCGAAGATAGGCTTGGGGAATTCCAGCTCTTGAATGAGCTTGGGTCGGACGTTGTGGTATGAATCCCGCTTTCCCACAGCCAGATAACGGTATCCCCGGGATTGACAGGCGTCTTGGCGGGCGTAAAGGCGAAGTCACTTACCTTAATAAAGTGCACGGTGGCAGGTACGTTCACGAAAATTGTGTCCATCATCGTCAGCGGATAAACTTCGCAGTGGTAAGGAAACGGTCCGGGACCGTCCGCCAATGCAAAGATGACGTCAAAAAACTGCCCAACGCCGGAGAGTGTCGGTGAGCCCCAACTCTTTGACGACGATGGGTCAGAAGTGGTCGTGTGGAGTCCCGATGACCAGACCCAACGCACCGTATCTCCCGGCGCAACCTGGGTTTTTTTAGGAGTGAAGGCGAAATTGCCGACGTTAACAATGTGTTTGGTAGCAGTGGCGACGGCGGTCATAGCCAACAGCAGCACCGCGAGAATTACCACGGTAATTGCATGACGTGAAATCATTTTCGCTCCTTTGTTTTTCCGGCGATGACCAAGGTATCATCGCGTGGGTTCTATGGCCGTAGCAACCGATCATGCCGGTTGTTCCCACTGCTCGCGGTACCCGTCCACAGTGGTTACTCCTCTGATTCTCATATATGTACGACGTAGATCGATATTATTGATAATCGGATTTTCGGGAAATCCGGATAATCACCGGGGCGGGTCAGACCTCTGGGGAAGCGATTGACGCAAGTAATTCATTGCCGGCTCGGAGATGACGAATTTGTACTTTCCCGAGTCGGTACGGTCGATTTTTTCGACCAACTCGACTTCGACTTTGAACTGATTCTGAAAACATTCGCGGTACGCCGCTTCTATCCGAGCCGGATCGTGCCGATGGTCGAACGTTCCGTTGGGAATCACTCTGACAACCAGATCATCAAGAGTGTGTTGTTCAAGCTGGACGCGTTTGAATTTGCCGGCGCAGACTCTCTCGATAACGGGGATGATCTGTGGTGCGATCAAGCCATTCTTGGTCAGCAGCAGATCCTTGCCCCTACCGCCAATGATTTCCATAGTTTCGTAGTTGCGCAGTGCGCCTTCGGGATAACCGTGGGAGGCTCCTAGATCCTCGGTATGGTAGCGAATCAACGGAAAGGCGTAATTCTGCAGCGACGTCGTGACAATATCGCCGGGCGTCCCGTCGGCACATAGGCCGTCGGATGACAGGAACTCGACGTAACAGTATTCCGAATTGACGTACATTCGGCCATCATTCAACTCGGTGGCGGCAACGGTATTTTCCCGATTGGTATAGTACTGAATTATACCGTCGCCAAAGAACGATTCGATCAGCGCCCGATATTCAGGATAAAGCTTCTCTCCGAGGGAATAGATGATCGGGATCGGGAACGGCGAAAGGCCGCGCTGGCGAAAATACTCGATCAGAATAGCAACGTTCGCCGGCTGACAGTAGAGCAGCTTGGGCTGGAATGATTTCAGTCGTTCGTAGATCCGAGGGGAATTTTCGAGGGTGACGCTACGCGTATCGATCAGAAGAGCATTCTCATTGTAGTCGATCGGCATTTCCCTCGGGTCCGAGACGAATTTGAGCCGCACTGTGAGTTGCGCCCGTGGCTCGCGGAAGCGGTAGCCGATGTTGAAATAGTGTCGCCAAACATTGGCCAGCCGGTAGTGCTCGAGATAGAGCGAGCGATAGATGGTCAAACCATCGCGCGTGGTGGCGCTGGTGGTTGAAGGAATCGGGTCGAACCGCTCGAACTGATCCGACTTAAGTTCCGCGCCGTGCGCGACAATTTGCTCTTTGTACAAAATTGGTATCTGCTGGAAATCAACAGGAGACCTAACATCATTGGGATGCAGACCGACCGCGTTGAAAGTTCGACGATAGTACGGCACATGATCGTAGGCGTAGGCAAGCAGCGCCTTAAGCTGCTGCCACTGAAAATCCGCCAACTCCTCCCTGCTGCCATATTGGTGTTCCCGCAGGAAATGGAAAAGCCGCCTGAATTCGCTGCCATACTTGAGCGGCAGAGGAATTGCCGTATGCCGAACGCGCCTTAGTGTTTCGATCAGAGAAGCCATGTCTAATAATGCCTGAGTATTACATATCCCCCTAAAGAAAAAAGCCGGTGAAGGGACTCGAACCCCCGACCTGCTGATTACAAATCAGCTACTCTACCAGCTGAGTTACACCGGCGTACGATATCTTCTCGACCTTCAGGATGATCGGCATCCCGACCGACAAGATTGACCGCATTATTTAGCTGTCGCGAAGGAAGTTGTCAACGGGAATTTGTTTATCTGTAGGTTGAAACCCTTGCGGTTTCGACATCGCGCGGAACGCGCGAATGTGTTAGCGAGACGAGAAAGCGTCAAAACCGAAACGGTTTTGACCTAAAGCTTCCCCAACAACGCTACGGCTTGATTGAGAGCGGGCACATACCCACACTCAGCGCGTTCTTTGGCCTTCTCGGCGTGCTCGCGAGCTTTGGTTTTGTCGCCGGTGTCGAAATGGCCGGGTAGGTCGAACCCTCGCGGCTTCGAGAAATAGAGCATCGAAAGTCGAAAGGGCAAGAATTCCGATCTCAGATTTCGGGAGAGTTTGATTCAATTTTGTGGGTGCCTTTGTACATTTCGAATTTTAGCAGTCGGCATTCAATCGGGCCGTTATACATCTGTATCCGTCGTGATGTTCTCAGACCAATATGTTTTGCGGCGGATGAATTCCCGGTAAAGACAAACGCGTCATAGTTGGTGAAGTTTTTCTTGAAGGCGTCCCCAATTGAGTGATAGCTACTCTGTATATCATCAACCGACAGTCGGTCACCATAGGGAGGATTGACAATAGCAACACCGGGTGGGGGGGGAGGAACCAAATCAACAATGTCACTCTGTCTGAAGACAATATCCTTGCCGACGCCAGCTTGATTGGCATTCTCGGATG
>JAPLUP010000650.1 GCA_026397575.1 Candidatus Zixiibacteriota bacterium | reverse complement strand
GTGGTCTTTCCTTTCCGCAAACATTTCGTTGTTTTCGAGTTTATCCTGGTTACCTTTGTGGCTCTCCGTGCGTCTATAGGTAAGGGAACGGCTGGTGGGATGGATGGTATAAAGACGGACGGTGCCGACATAACTGGTGTGGAGACATTGATAACGCTGGGATTCATGAACAAGACCATTATACAACTCTTCATTATCTGCTTCGTGGCTGCACTGCTAGCAGTAGGCAACAATCTCGTTAATTCCAACAAAGTCCCCTGGATCGGCAACTGGCCTTCTTTGTCAGACAACTCTGATTCCGTTTGGGTTTCCCCCTCTTATGAAAAAGGCGACCCACCGACCCTACGGCTATCAGAAGCGTTCGACCGCTTTGCATCCAAAACCTATCTCTTCGTTGACGCTCGCGAGCCTGAGGAGTACCAGTTGGGGCATATCAAGGACGCGATCAATTTGCCGTTCGACACTTTCGATGATCACTGGGCGCAGGTCGAACCGTCGCTCCCCAAGGATGCCAAAATCGTCACGTATTGTTCCGGCACTGAATGTGATGCCAGTCTGTTGCTTGCCCGGCTGTTAATTCAGAGATATGGTTACAAGGACATCGAGATCTTTTTCGGTGGCTGGCCGGCTTGGAATAAGCACAAGCTCCCGATTGATGGCAAATACGATGAATAAGTTTCTAACTAACAAATATCTGGTCTTCTTGATCCGGCTAGCGATCGGTATCGTGTTTGTCTATGCCGCCATCTCCAAGATCACACATCCCGATCAGTTCGCCCGCATCATTTACAACTATCACATTCTCCCCGGTGGCGTCATCAATCTCTTTGCGTTGATTCTGCCATGGATAGAAATCCTTTGCGGTTTTTTGCTGATCATCGGGTTCTGGCACAAAAGTGCAAGCGTGATTCTCGGTGGCGTGACGATGGTATTCATCATCGCCTTGTCGGTGGCGTTGTTCCGCGGAGTCAATATCGAATGCGGTTGTTTCTCGACGACTTCCAAAGCCAAGGGACCGGTGATCGACTTGATCGTCCGCGACACTATCATGTTGGTTGGCTGCGCTCTAATTTTCGCCGCCAACAAGACCGTCCTCGCCCTTGACGGTATCCGTCGCCGCTTCTAAATCCGCAGCTTAAACGTACCTGCAATGTCAGACGCTTGGTAGCTCAGGAAAGCCTACTTGGCTTCGCTCGTTTTCGCGAGCACTCCCGCATCGCGCATTAGATGCTTCACCAGCAGTATCTGTCCAAAATGCGCGCTAAAATGCTCAAGAACATGGTAGAGTGTCCAAGTGCGCGATAACTGTTTTTTCCCCAGCGTGTAGAACTTGTCGAGATCCTTGTCGCGCCATTTCTTCATTTCCGTGTAAATCACGCGACGCCCTTTGGCCAGAATGGCAAGGTACTTCTCGGCTGTGAACTCTTTCAGATAAGTCGGATGCACGCCCTCTGCCGGTAGCGGCAGACCATCATCCTCGATGCCGCAGATTTTCTGGATCAGCGCCTTGCCTTCCGGTTCCCACTCAATCTGATTCGGCGCAATCTTAATCCACCAGACTTCCACCAGCGACAGATGCGCCAGCAGCATGCCAATGGTATTCATTCCCGGCTTCTGCTGCCATTCCAGTTGCTCGACGGTAAGCGTTGCAACTTCCTTCTTGAGTCTCGCCAACTGGTCATCGAGCTGTGCAGCGAACAGACCAATTCTGCCCTGCGCCTTTGGGTCGTAGCCCCGAGCGATTTTCAATTCACGTTTTTTCATTTAGTACCTCTTGCAAACCATGTTTTGTTCTGCCATA
>JAPLUP010000423.1 GCA_026397575.1 Candidatus Zixiibacteriota bacterium | reverse complement strand
GCAAGATTCTTGATCAGGGCGCCTTCCGAGAGACCGGGTTTGGGGGAAATCGAGTAGCTTACAAATCCCTCTCCCTCAGGTGGATTATGGTTGGGAAGCAGGTTATAGCCGTCAAAGAACCAGACCATCTCGCCGGAAGTCGGGTCGAAATCGAAGGTGAGAACATTGTCTTTGCTGGACGGACCGAGCTCCAGCGTGCCCCAATCGAGATTGGGATCAAGTGTGTCCATAACCAGCACATAGTAGGCGTCGGCAGTGGCAGACGGCTTGTTCTCGAACTGGATCAAGTAATCGAGTCCCTCCGTCCCCTTGATTGCCCTCTGCGAACCGCAGCCTCGTGGCTGCACACTCTTATCATTAGGGTCAATAGAAGCAACGACCTTCTCGTGTTCCGTAAATATGTTGTTTGTCAAGACCACTTCTCCCGGAGCCTGACTGGTCGAAGCAATCGTCTGTACATCTGTACCAACGGAAACCCCTGGCGCAACATACAAATCGGCTTTGACACGGTAATCATCGAAATCAAGTGGCGTCGGGTCCCAGGTAATCGTCGGCAGATTCCAGGTAACAGTGGCCGGGAATGGTGGGCCGCTCTCATTGGGAGGAAGTACACTTCCTGCAAATGTGACCCCTGTTGGCAAGAGCGACAGATCCAAAGTCAGCGTCGTGCCAGCGGCATCTGCCGATCCGACGTTTGCAACGACTACGTCAAGCTCTTTGTGAAATCCTCTTCTCACCCGTTCGGGTCCGTAACAGGAAACCTGCAAGTCTGGCGTGGCAACGGCATCGACGCGAATGCAATTAAGATAAACCTTCGTGTCTGAGGAAGCTGGGTTTGAGGCGGTCAGTTTTACCGTGTAGTAGCCCGAACTCGCATAAGTGTGCGTTGGCGACGGCAACGTTGAGGTATTGTCACCGCCGGAGGCGGGATCGCCAAAGTCCCAGAGCCAGCTTGTCGGTGCGTTGGTTGAGGCGTCAGTGAATTGAACCAACAGACCGCCGGGATTTAGATCCAGCGACCCGCAGCGGGGTGAAGCCGTGAAGTCAGCCGTGACCGGATTCACGACGATGTAGTTCGTGCGAGTGACGGTCTGAGTGCCACCACCAGTAAGTGTTGCCACAAGCGTCACAGTATAGACCCCGGTAGAACTGTAGCTATGTATCGGATTTTGAACGGTCCCGTGCGTCGTAAGGTCGCCGAAATCCCAATCCCAACTGTCGACAGAAACCGTATTGATGCCGGTGAAAAAGACCGGCTCGCCGGAACCGACTCGACGGGGCCAACCGAATAGTCCGATGTCGACGCCGCGATGGACGATATCAAAGCAGACAGAAGGAGCGTCGGGATCTGACGGCGATGTATTTTCGTTTCCCTGAAATGTGGGGGGATAACCACCAACGCTCCCTCCCTGCTCGAATGCCCAAGCACCAGCCGGCGGGATATAGATGTTGTCAATGCAGAAACCGTCCACGTACTCGCCCGGGTCAGCCGGCATAATCAGCACTAAGTCATACAGCATGGTGCTCGCTGCATGGACCGGTAGATCCTGTGAAGATGATGCTGCGGCACCTCCCATCAAGAATGCGTCGGGAAGCAACCAGGTACCGAAATTGAGCCCATTGTTACCCAACTTGTCAATCGCGTCAGCATACTCCTGCACATACGTACTTGGACGCGGCGGGAGCGGCTTGTTACCGTACGGAGTCTTCCAAGAGAAGCCCGGAACCGCGCTGGTGAAACCGAAACCAAGGCTCATACCCACGAGGGCACCACCAGGGTTCTCAATGAAAATCTGTAGACGGTTCTCTTCACCGATAAACACCTTGTTGTCGTCGCCGCCACCATTAAATTGGACTGTGACGTCGCCTGTCTGAGCCAAAGAGACAGCCGCAAATGACAAGACGAGGGCGAAGAACAAAAGAAGTGTAAGTTTGAGTGCGGCGTTGGCCCGCAAGTTTGGGTGTCCCTTAGCTCCCTTCGCCGTCTTGTCAGGGACCGAGTTACGCCGTGAGTCAGCGTGAACTAAAGGCTCGAAACGTGCGATCGCTTTGTCGTGTGCGATACGTTGATGCATAAAACCTCCCCGAAAAAGTTGATGTACAAATAACCATTCCCCCAAAAGGGTGGAAATTCAGTTCATTTCGGACGTCTGGAGCTTGGCGCTCATGGCGTTTTTTAGTGCTTTCCTTAGAACAGTATACGTCCTACCCCATGATTTGTCAATCAATATTCTATGAGTGTCACGAGATCGGGCTATGATTCGAACCCACACGAAACAAAACAGAAGCCCCTCTCCCTATAGAGGAGAGGGGCCAGAAAACGCAAGTTGATTTGCTATTTGCACGCCGCGCAGGGAGCCGGACCGCCGCTAAAGATGTATGCTATTAGATAGACAGCATCGGAAATATCAATGTTGCTGCCGCAGTCGGCGTCGCCGGCTGGAAGCGGATTCGGGGCAGCACCGCCGGAGAATATGTACGCGATCAGATAGACGGCATCTGAGATATCAACAGCGCGACTGCCGTCGGCATCGCCACAGACGTAGTCGCAGGCATCTCCGACATCGTTGTGATTACTGTCAGTCTGCAGCGGGTTGGCAACAGTCGGACAATTATCGCAGACGCTGCCGATGCCATCGCCATCGGTGTCAAGTTGGTCGGCATTGGCAAGCGCTTGACAGTTATCGATATTGCCGCAAATGCCATCATGGTCCACATCATTAAGGGGATCTAAAGGACAGATTGGCAATTGAGGGGCAGTTATCAACATTGTCGGGAACACCGTCGCCATCAGAATCGCCGACCTTCAGGTCGGCATTCATAGTTTGAGCACAAGCTGTAGATAGGACTTTCACTTCTATCAAAGTTGCCGCGCCACTGTAAGTTTTGCTGTTGGGAGCGCTGGTCCCGCTGAACGTCTTGTTGATCCAGAGATCGCCGGCCTGGTTGGGCGGAGTGTTGTCCGCCTCCTCAAGATCCACCCATCGATGATTGTCATCCGAGTTGCTTGTCCGGGTGTCATCGATGTGCCAGATCGCTATTCCGCATCCGGGCAGGTAGGCATCAAAACCTGTTTTTTGCCGATTTTCTACGAGAAAGTATTGGCTACTGGGCATCAAAGCGTTCCCGAGCTTAGAACAAGTTTGGTTAGTTTCTACTTGGTCAATGGGACAGTTAAGTACATCGGATGGAAGCTGATTCACGGGCAGCCAACCCAGCCTCTGTTTGCACCAGGCGCTCATGTGCGCAGGCGATTTCCCATTGCCACCAGGACCATTCCAACTCCCTCCCGCCATCAAACACCAATTGCCGATTCCCGAACTGCTATTGTCCGTATCATAAAGGTCGGGAAGTCCGATAGCGTGTCCATATTCATGGGCATAAACGCCAATAGTCGCGCGCGCACCGGCCCAAACCATTTCCGGTTCCATGGTGTAGTCGTTAATTATCTTACCACCCGCGGAGACCGTGTCAAGACCAGCCGAGGTGAGATCCCAGGAGTGAGACCAGGGGTAATAAGAATTACCTGATTCTGCGCCCGGTCCGAAATGAACGATAAACAAACCATCGACATCACCATCGAAATTGTTGTCAAACGGAGAGAAGTCCACATCGGCGTCCAGGGCGGCAATAACGGCTTCGCGAGCCAACCTGGCGGCGCGCTGCCACTCCAGGTACGTACCTGAACCATATTGGTAGTAGTCACGAGGCTGGCTTGCCGTATAGAATCCAAAAACCGTTCCGTTGATTGTGAAGGCACCATATGAGACCTCCGAGTAGTATGCCTTGAGACTACCCAGATCGTAAGTGGGGCCGTTCAACAGTGACGTGAAGCCGCTGGCGGGATACCTGTTGATCTCGTCCGCAAATTGGATGAGAATTAACAACACGTTATTGACCGTGTTAGTCCCACGCTTCGTGAGAGTCCTGTCAATCGTGCGGGCAAAGACATCCGGATCAGGCTTACCGATCCTATTGGTGGCCGCTAATCCCAGCGGGATCTGTGCCAAGAAGCTTTTCTCCGTGGTAGATCTTCTTGGGGACACATTTGCTTTCAGACTCGATGCCGTGAGCTCTCCAGCAGCATCAAGCACTGCATAGCAATACCAGCCGTTGGCATCCTGGGCAACTGTGTAACCATCCTCCGTGACCAGACGGCCGTTTCTTTCATCACCGATAACCCTTAGCGTAATCTTTGTAATTCCGTCCGGCTGGATCACTTCAAATGTGCGTGTGGGATCCGCTGGGACAGCCAACACCTGTTGAGAAACCAATACCAGACAGAAAAGCATCGCTGATATCCGATGGCAGAACACCATGAAAGTTCGCGAAAGTGCGCTTCTCCATTTCATCTGTTTTTCTCCATTAATATCGAAAAATCCTAAACTTCAGAAACCATTAGCAGGAAGAAAACTGTTAGGGTCAAACCATCTCCGCAAAGTATGTCGAACTCTCACGAGTGCTCGGGCAAGACCATTGGTCACGCTATCAATGGGAAAAATAGCAATATAGAGTGTACTTGTCAAGATAATTCTGCCGGTCGAGCGATCTTGGCATTCCTGTATCACAACACGCGGGTCAAACGGCTGAGAAAGCCGACACCGACTACGACTCGTTCCTCCACCATAAACAGCAGCGCCGCTGGAGAGTCTTCCAGCGACGCTTTGACCCTGACAATAGTCCGATGCGTGAGAGAGCCTTCGAGATTCTGCGTTTACCAGGAATGAGTCATTAACGATTTTGTTGAGGGGAGACCGAATTGCCTAATCTCCCTCAAAGTCCATGTTGCCCCCATTTTGGATAGTCGCCCTCGAGTAGTTCCCCCACATTATCTTGTATCGGGTGAGCCTCACAGCGCCATCACAAATCCTTAGTGTCCTGTCCCAGAGATATATTGACATAGTCTCTTGACCTTTTGCAGGATTGAATCAGCCGTGGCGGTCCAGACAAAGGGTTTCGAGTTGGCGTTATAACGTTTAACAAAGTGCT
>JAPLUP010000050.1 GCA_026397575.1 Candidatus Zixiibacteriota bacterium | reverse complement strand
CAAGAAGGCACGCTATCGAGGGACGGTGAAGAATCAGTTTCAGGTGAGACCCGAAAACCCCAGAAAGACACCCCTCCAGCAGCACACTATCACGAAAATCCCTTCACCAACACGCCCCCTAAATCGACCCGGCACCCGCTTTCAGCAACAACACCAATTTTTCAACAGACTGATAGGACATCTGCGTTCAGCAAGACAATCGATCTATACACGAGACGAGAAACCCGACAATTGATGGATTCATGGATAAATGAACAATGTCGGGTTTCTCACTCCGTGCCAAATCGGTAGGCGGTCTTGACTTTGATATCTTGGTTGAATTGAGGTCACTGCAGGGGCAGAAAATCGTTCGGAACCCGACTTACGAAGCTGCTGGCCTCACAGGCAGTCCCGTACCGTCGAAGGCTACACCAATTTGCTGTTCAGAATATCGTGAATATGGATGATGCCTACCGGACGGGAGAGTTCGTCAACGATCACCAGCGCCGTGATCTTGTGGTCTTCCATCATCTTGAGGCCCTTGACGGCAAGCGCATCAGCATCGATGCGTTTGGGATTCTTCGCCATCACCTCTCCGACTTTGCGCGTCAGGAAATTGTCCCCCGAACTTACAAGACGACGTAAGTCACCATCGGTGAAAATACCAATCAGCTTGCTCTGGTCATCTACCACCAGCGTAGTGCCGAGACGCTTCTTGGTGATAACCAATAGCGCATCGGAAACCGGGGTGTTGTGAGTGACAATCGGCAAATCATCGCCGGAGTGCATCAGATCGCGTATACGCAGGGTCAATTGTCGGCCCAGCGTGCCACCCGGATGCAACAGCGAGAAATCCTCGGCCGTAAAACCGCGCGCTTCCTGCACGACAATCGCCAGCGCGTCGCCAAGCGCCATCGCCGCGGTCGAGGATGATGTCGGCGCGAGGTTGTCGGCGCCGGCTTCCTCGATCACCGAAGCATCAAGCGCCGCGTAGCTACGCTTTGCCAGTGGTGATGAAAGATTGCCCGTGATCGAAATGATCTGCACACCAAGCCGCTCGATCACAGGGTAGAATAGTTCCAGTTCATCGAGGTTTCCCGACTTGGAGACCGCCAGTACGAGATCGTCTTTCTGCATAATTCCGAGATCGCCATGCAGTCCTTCGGCGGGATGAAGGAAGATCGACGGCGTGCCGGTGGAGTTGAAAGTCGCTGCGATCTTGCGTCCTACCAGGCCCGATTTGCCGATTCCGGTAACGATGACTTTGCCCTTGCACGCGAGTATTGCCTCAGCGGCGGTGACAAACGCGCCATTGACCTTATTCGCCAACTGCCGCACCGATTCGGCTTCATGCAGCAAAACCTCGCGAGCGCGCTTAAGCATTTTCGATTCTGTCACGGTATAATTGAAGCAGGTTAATACCTCTGGCGTCAAGCAGGAAATTGATTACTTCACGACAGCAACCTTTGCCCCCTTTGCGTTCGGTCTGGTAATGGGCGAATTCAAGCACTTCCTTTTCAGCGTCAGCTGGACAGACCGCCAGACCGACACGCTCCATGACGACGATATCGGGGACATCGTTGCCGATGCAACCGATTTGTGACGGTTGCAGGTTGTGTTTTTTCATCAGGTCGGCGAGAGCCGCCTGTTTGTCCCATTGCTGAAAAACATCGCCGATGCCGAGTTCCTGGCAGCGTGTTATCGTGATATCGGAGTTGCGCGCCGAGATCACGGCATAATGAAGCGCTTTTCCGGTCGTGGCGCGAATGGCGAACCCGTCCGCAGCAGAGAAATTCTTTGCCTCCTGATGGCCGCTCATGAAGATCATACGGTTGTCGGTGAGAACGCCGTCAACGTCGAGGATTAGCAATTTGATATCGCGGATATCGGCTTCAAGCTTGCGCTGTAATCTCTGCAATCTTCTTAACCTCGATCAGATACTGCTCAACTTCCGCCAGCGGCAACTGAGTCGCCGAATCAGATTTTGCCTGCGACGGATCGGGATGCGTTTCAAAGAACAAGCCGTCTACACCAACAGCGATAGCTGCCCTGGTCAACGGCAACACAAATTCGCGCGCGCCGCCGGAGGAACCGCCTTGACCTCCCGGTTGTTGCACCGAGTGGGTCGCGTCAAAGACCACGCAGTGGCCGGTGGCTTTCATTTTGACCAACGACCGGTAATCAACAACCAAATCGTGATAGCCAAAGGTCGTGCCGCGTTCGGTCAACATGATATTGCGATTGCCCGTAGCGACGGCTTTCTGGGCGAGGTGAGCCATATCCTCCGGCGCCAAAAACTGCCCCTTCTTGATGTTGACTGCCTTGCCGGTGGCAGCCGCGGCAATAATGAGATCGGTCTGGCGACACAAAAACGCCGGTATCTGCAGGACATCACAAACCTCAGCAGCAATCGCGGCTTCCGAAGTTTCATGGATGTCGGTCAGTACCGGCACAGCGAATCTCTCTCGCACTTCCTCAAGGATCCGCAGCGCCCGATCATCACCAATGCCGGAAAATGATTGTCCGGAGAGACGATTCGCTTTGCGGTAGGATGATTTGAAGATCAGTGGGAAGCCGAATCGCTCTGCAAGCTTACAGAGTCTCTCGGCTGTCGTCAACACAATCTCTTCCGACTCGACAAGACATGGTCCCGCGATCAGAAACAGTTTTCCGCCACCAAACGACCGGTTGCCGACTTGTATCATGACGTGGTTTTGAACTCGGTTTCCGCTTCCTCGGTCTCCAACTCCAACTCCGGCTGAGGTGGGTTGTCGTGGTACTGAGACGCCGCTTTCACGAATTCACGGAAAAGCGGATGCGCGGCATGGAAACGACTCTTCAGTTCGGGATGGAACTGCACCCCAACAAACCAGCGGTGATTCGGAATTTCCACAATCTCCACCAGTTTGCCGTCTGGCGACACACCGGCGAGTTTTAGCCCCGCGCCGGTGAGCAGATCGCGGTATCTGTTGTTAAACTCGTAGCGGTGGCGATGACGCTCGGAAATTTGACGTTGCCCGTAGGCTTCGAAACTCCTGCTGTTTTCGTCCAGCACACACGGAAACGCCCCCAATCGCATGGTTCCGCCCATTTCGGTGACTTCATGCTGATCAGCCATCAGGTGAATCACCGGATGTTTCAGATCGCGATAGAATTCAAAGCTATGCGCATCCGCAAGACCGGCGATATTGCGCGCATATTCGATCACCGCGCACTGCATGCCGAGGCAGATTCCGAAGAACGGGATATTCCGCTCGCGGACGTACCGGATTGATTCAATCTTGCCCTCAACACCCCGTTCGCCAAACCCACCGGGAATGAGCAGACCGTCAATGTTCTGCAAATAAGCCCCCGCACCGTTGGCTTTGATATCTTCAGAGGCGATCCAGACCAGATCAACTTTAACGTTGTTTTCGGCTCCGGCATGAATAAAGGCTTCGATGATCGACTTGTAGGCGTCTTTCAGATTGACATACTTACCGCAGATGCCGATGCGAACATGCTTTTCCGGTTTTTTGATACGCTGGACGATACTTTGCCATTCGCTCAAATCCGGTTGCGGCGCATCCAGACCGAGAAATTCTACAATGTAATCATCCAGTCCCTGTTCGTGATAGACCAGCGGCACTTCGTAAATCGATTCCACATCCAGAGTTTCAATCACATGCGCCGGTGCAATACTGCAGAACAAACCGATCTTCTCCCGGATCGATTCCGACAGCGGCTTTACCGAACGGCAGAGCAGCACCTGCGGTTGAATTCCGATTTCGCGTAAATCGCGCACCGAATGCTGTGTGGGTTTGGTCTTGATCTCGCCGGCAGTCTCCACCCACGGGACAAGCGTCAAGTGAATAAACATGGTACTGCCGGGACCTTCTTCCAGCGCGATCTGACGAGCAGCTTCCAAAAACGGCAGAGATTCGATGTCACCAACTGTGCCCCCGACTTCGGTGATCACGACGTCATAGCAACCGTCTTTCTGAGCCAGTTTGCGGATGCGCGCCTTGATTTCATTCGTAATGTGCGGAATTACCTGCACCGTCGCCCCGAGGTAATCACCGCGGCGTTCACGATTGATGACGGCAAGGTAGACCTGGCCGGCCGTGACATTGTTGTCACGCGTCAGGGTTACGTCGGTAAAACGCTCGTAGTGTCCCAGATCGAGATCGGTTTCGGCGCCGTCATCCAGCACGAATACTTCGCCATGCTGGAACGGATTCATCGTGCCGGGATCGACATTAATGTAGGGATCCATTTTCTGCAGGTTGACC
>JAPLUP010000370.1 GCA_026397575.1 Candidatus Zixiibacteriota bacterium | reverse complement strand
CCGCATTTCGCGGGTCAACCGATTCCGGTACGACTGCCTAATCAAGTCCTTTCGCAATTGCCTTTTCTGGCAAACCTCCGCTGTCCCGTGCGCTTCATGACTTACGTCTATCTATTTTGGAGCATCATCGTCATCTACGCCGTCAGGCATCTGATCGCTTCCGCACCATCCGGCAGGCGTAAACTCGCTCTTACGATAATCCTGCCAACGCTGCTGCTGGTTGACTACTTTGCCGTCTGTTACAATAAAACCGAGGTCGCGGCGCCACCCTGTTATCAGGTGATTGTTGCCGATACGAGCAGTTTCGGGATTCTCAATTTGCCGGAAGGATACGGGGAATCCTGCCGTTACATGATGCACCAGACTCTGCACGACAAGCCCATTGTCAACGGCGCTACCACGCGCAAGGTCGGCAAGTCGTTGATCGATTCTCTCGCCATGAACGATCTTGATGTGCAGCGGAGGCAACTGGTCGACGACAAAGTGAAGTACCTTGTGGTTCACAAAGACCTTCTCGTAGGTAAGTTTTTCGATTTGACCGCCTACCGACATCACTACGGCCGTTTTTACGAAGACGATCGCAGTGTAGTGTTCAGGGTTTACTGAATGGGCGGCATGACAAAGAGGTTGGTCTCAACTCCATGACTTGCCTAATAGCATCCTCTTCAGCATCATTTTCGCCAGGTGGAAATCTGCCACATATTTGGAATCGCCATACATGCTCACGCGGCGCAGGCGGAACCGCTCATCGCCCGGCAAGGCGAACGACCCCAGGCCGGGCTTGGTCGTAAAACCTGCCTGATAACCTGCCTCCGGCGCCGCAGCCACAACCGTATCGTTGAACGAACCAGCCGGATAGCAAATTGCCGTGACGGTATTTCCCAGCTTCTGTTCCAGTAGGCGCTTGGATTCGACCAATTCGCTGCGGAGGGCCTGCTCGTCGAGCCACGCTAACTTGCGATGGGTGACTGTGTGAGATTCGATTGACACACCTTGCTGCGCAATCTGTGCCAGTTGTACCCAATTCATGCAGGAGACACCCAACATATACTTTGCAGCGGCAATTCGCTCCAACTCGGTCACAATCGAGTCTACTTCCTCGGCCTCCATCTGATCCAGACTGCGGGCAAGCGCCCGGCAAGTCTTGGCTCTGCGATCTTCATCTGAGACAGATGACTGACGGATCACTTGGGCAATTTGCCCTTTGAATTGGCTGGCATGACTCTGCAACCTCTCCCAGCCGTCCGAATCGATGCTGCGAGTCAGATTGGTCACGCGAAGGTGCCAGAAACGCTTAGCAGTGCTGATGAAGTCTGTCGGTGCAAATACAACCGACTTGCAGTGATGCTCGGACAGCACCGGCAAAGCATACTTGATGAACTCGAAATCGGCATCGTCGAACGTCAACAGTGCCGTACGTCTGTCGGGCTGTTTGCTGCCGCTGACGCAGTCGATATACTCGGGTAACCCAACAATTCGAAAGTGCCTCTTGATAGCGGCCACTTGAACGTCAAACGATCTGTAGTCAATGCCCACGTCATATCTCAGGTATCCAACATCCCCGTCGCTCCGATCGGTGACTCGATGGTAAACAAACGCAACGAGGGTCTTTTCGCCTGTGACAAGCTCGGTGATGAATAGCAGGAAGCGAGTAAGTCCCAGATAGTAGCTTACGTATCCGATCACCGTTTCTATCACTCTACGCATCGTGGCTGTTTTTTTCCAATCTGAGTCAATCGCTGGTTCCGGGCGCGACCCTCTGTTTCATCTTAAGTAGAAAATCTTTGAGCCGCTGCCTGCCTATGGGCGCCCCCTGTGTCCCAATTAAGAAACAGCATCCGATGAGTCTTCACCATGGATCTCTGCTTGCTCCGTGACTTGAGGTTTCGATTTCAGCCGTGCGATGGTGGG
>JAPLUP010000374.1 GCA_026397575.1 Candidatus Zixiibacteriota bacterium | reverse complement strand
CTTGTCCCGTTTGCGGCAGCGAAGTCGTGCGACCGGAAGGGGAGGCCAATCATCGCTGCCCCAATTCCGCCTGTCCGGCGCAGGTGGCGGAACGGATCATTCATTTCGCCTCCAAAGGCGGTGTCAATATCGATGGCCTCGGTCCCAAATTGATCGAGCAGCTATTGGCAACCGGGCTGATTCACAGCTTCGCCGATCTTTATTATCTCCAGCACAGTGATCTGGCCGATCTCGAACGGATGGCGGACAAATCGACGAGCAATCTGCTGGCGGCCATCGAAAAGAGCAAGCAGTGTGATCTCGAACACCTGATTATCGCGCTCGGCATCAGCAACGTTGGTGAGCATGTGGCTTCGCTGCTGGCGGAGCATTTCGGCTCAATCAACACGGTGTCAAGTGCCCCCATGGAAGTCCTCAGTACGATCGATGGCATCGGCCCCGTTGTCGCGCAGAGCATCCGCGACTTCTTCGGGAACGGACACAATCAGCAGGTGATTGCTCGGCTGTTGCAGGCATGGGGAAAGTTTCCCGAATACCACATATCCGCCGACCCCAAGCCACTTGCCGGAAAGACGTTTGTTCTGACCGGTGGGCTGCAGAAGTATTCGCGCGACCAGGCAAAAAAAAAATTGCAGACGCTCGGCGCCACTGTGACATCAAGCGTGTCGAAAAAGACGGACTTTATCGTGGCCGGAGTCGATCCCGGCTCAAAATATGAGCAGGCATTAAAATTGAAAATCGCTATCTTATCTGAGGACGATTTTCTCCAACTAATCGGAGAAAGCTGATGCCGGACGGAAGCAAACTGCTGACCATCAATCAACTTGCCACGCCGCTTCTGACAGTTGCGGCGCTGACTGCGCTCTGCTACTTTGCCGCGCCCATTCTGGTTCCTATCGTTACTGCGGCTACTCTGACCTATATACTCTGGCCGGGCGTTGCTGCGTTGAAGAAACTGAAAGTCCCTCACGGCGTGGCCGTGATCCTTATCATGCTATTGGCCATCGTTGCACTTACCGCCATCGGGATGTTGATATACAGTGAAGCGGTGGCGTTTTCGGACAACTTGCCAACCTACTGGGCGCAATTGCAGCAACTGCGCATAGAACACGCCAAGGAACTGCCCAAGATTTTCGACTTTCTGGGCCAAGACGGCGGCGGCACACTTCTGAATGGTATCGACGTGACAAAGCTCTCGGCCATCCCAAAATTCTTCTTCAAGGGCGTCGGCACGGTCCTGAGCTTTCTTGGGCAGGCGATTCTTGCCGTCCTGCTGACATTATTCATGCTGTTTGAACAACCCGGTTTCCGCAAGAGGATCGTACGCTCGCTTGGAAGCGACAATGTCTCTGCCACAACCAATATCATTTCGCAGATCTCCACACAGATTGCCGGCTATCTTTGGGTAAGATTCATAATCATGGTCGGTCTGGCAATCGTGTTTAGCATTGGCCTACTCATTGGCGGCATTAAGTATCCCTACGTCTGGGGACCTTTGGCGGCTCTATTGAATCTGGTTCCATACGCCGGCGCCTATGTTGGCGCCGTACCTCCCATGATTATGGCCTATGTCCAGCACGGTTCGATCCTGCCTGCTGTCTGGGTTTTCGTGTTCTTTATGGCCGTACAATTCGTCGAAGCGAACATAATCACACCGAGAATGCTTGGCAAACATCTCAACATCAACTTGTTGGCGCAGTTAATCTCCACGATCTACTGGGGCTGGCTCTGGGGCGCAATTGGAATTGTGCTGGCTGTACCGATCACGGCTGCACTCAAGGTCGTTTGCGATCACTTGGAGGCGCTACATCCGATCGGGATACTCCTCTCCGGAGATGACAATTGATCCGCAAGCCGTTGCATTTCGCCTCGGTTCTCTTTCGTCGCACCTTCTTTACTGATCGCTGCCCTTCCCTGGCAGCCGCGATTTCGTTCTACGCTATCTTGTCGTTCGTGCCGTTCGTACTGCTGGCCGCATCACTCTTGAGCCACTTTTCTTCCTCGTCCGAGC
>JAPLUP010000388.1 GCA_026397575.1 Candidatus Zixiibacteriota bacterium | reverse complement strand
CGTATCTGATGAAATAACTCCCGTCACGCTTCCGGAGAAACCGGCTCTCGATCAAAACTATCCCAATCCTTTTAATCCGAGCACAAAAATCGGTTTCGACCTTCCCAAACCATCATTTGTTTCTCTGGATATCTTTGATGTCTTGGGTCGCAAGGTGACAACCTTGATAAACGAGCATCTTACCGCAGGGAGCAAGCGAGTCCAATGGGACGGTAGAGACAACACGGGAGCGGAGGTAGCATCCGGAGTCTATTTCTATCGGCTGCGAATTGGTGATCATGTTGAAGTCAAGAAGATGGTGCTGCTAAAGTGAAACCCTCAATCCGACACATTGCCATAGCCGTCCGCGACATCGAACCGGCGAAACAACTCTACGCCGGTATTCTCAATGTTTCCATGTCGGAAACGACCGACGTCCCCGACCAGAAGGTCAGGATTTGCTTCATTCAGCTTGCCAACGCGCGCATTGAACTGATCTCTCCGATGACAGGCAATTTGTCTCTGACGCGCTTCCTCGACAAACATGGCGAAGTCCTGCACCATATCTGCCTTGGGGTCGCTGACATTGCCGCCGAACTCGCACGCCTCCAGCAGCAAGGTGCTCGCCTGATTGACGAGCAGGCTCGCGTCGGTGCGGGCGGTCACAAAATCGCATTTGTCCATCCCAAATCAACCAGCGGTGTACTGATCGAACTCGAGGAGGTGTAGGCCGGAGCTACCGCTCCGACCTATCCAATTCGACTACATGCTTAGGAGAGTAAAGTCCGCATATTTGATGAGATGATGGACTTAAGCGCGCTCAGAACATCCAGATTGTCATCGCTCGACACAGTCAACTCGGCTGACGCCATTGAATAGACGAGGAAATCAATGGCGGTCACAAGCCTTCCATCGGATCTCTGATCCAAGATGAATCTTTGGTAGAACGGATGTTGAACATTCCATTGAATAACAATCGTTCGTCCGATCATCTCACACTCATAAATCTGCCCGTTCGGACCCAATTTCGCATACTCGAATTTGCACCTGTGAGCATCTGCTGGCTGGACAAGTCGAAATCGGGAACGAAGGGTCTTCTCCTTAGGCTCTGTTTTGTCCTTCGAGATTCCGTTCCTAGGTCCGCGGCGCTCGATCTCGGTCTTCGGGGTGACCAAGAGTTTCGCCTTTTGATCGATTGACTTCTGAGCTTCGCGGTGCAAGTCGTCAACCTCTGGATTCTCCTTGATGCTCTGCCTAGCCCGCTCCCTCGCCTTTATTGTGCTGCACTGCGGCTTAAGGTGCTTGAGTAATTGATCCTTGAATGACTGTTCAAAAACAATCGACCTTTTAGTGAAGTCAATCCCCACGACCTGATCAAGATCACCTGTTAAAAAGACTTCGCCTCTCATTCTATTGAAATCGTTGTGTTTCGTGAACGCATCCAAGGTTTCGGCATGCAGAATCTCACGCTGGTTTCGCAAAATGGAAAACCCTTGGTTCTTCAAAGCCAATGCGATATCTCGCTCTCCTGAAGCCGGAGTTTCCGGGATCAGGACGATGCGAGCTCTAACATTCTCAACACGCTCGCCGTCAAAACCTTTGATAATGATAGGATATACCTCATCACTGAACTGGACTGTGTCCGGGCCGTCCAGTTCCAGAGGATCTAAGACGTCGATCTTCTCTGCATTGACTGTCATCTTCTTTTCGGCGCGCAGGAAATACCTGTGGACCCGGCCGAGGTGGCGGCGAAGAATGCTCGCGAATTGAGTAGTGTTTTGATTCTTGAGTCCGTCGCACTTGTCAAGCATAACGATCGTGCCCGATTCCGAATCCTGAAGCACATTATCCAGCAGGTCTCTCTCCTGTTGACTGGCCTCGTTAAGATATTTGTCGAACCTATTGCTTCGGACAACCTCGTCGACGTCGGCAATGGCAGTTAGGTATTTATCACCCTGCTTGGTGACGACAGTTGTTCGTCTCGCAATGGACAGACCGGCCGTGACAAGACCCATACCGAATTTTCCCAAGTCCGAGACCGG
>JAPLUP010000502.1 GCA_026397575.1 Candidatus Zixiibacteriota bacterium | reverse complement strand
GTGGGAGGAGTGTCTTCAGACTACGCGTGGTCTTTCCACGTTGCGTCAACGCAATCTTGCGCTTCTTGCTCTCGCCGGTTGGTACTACATCCTCCAACCCGACACCGGCGATAAGCAGACCGATTTTCTGCGCAAGTTGGTCGCACTGAGTGAGAAATAGCACCAGTGCCCGACCCGCTCGACTGTGATTTTTCTTGATGCCAGTGCCGTCATGCGTATCTTGTTGCCACAACTAGGGCATACGGCCTCGTGTTACTATGGAAGTTGAGTATGTTGAAGCTCGGTGAATTCGAAGTAGATTGCATCGTTGAAAATCGATTCTATCTCGATGCCGGTTCGGTGTATGGGATCGTTCCCAAAACGATCTGGAGCAAGCTCCAACAGGCGGATGGCGATAATCTGCTGCCGTTTGATATCAATGTCTTCTTGATAAGGGGCCACGGCAAAAGAATCCTTTTGGACTCTGGTCTCGGCGATTTCCTGTTGGAGAAGCAGCGCAAGCTCTACGGTTGCGACAAGCCGTCTAACTTGATTCCGGGATTGGCTGCGCTGGGCCTGTTGCCGAGCGATATAGACTATGTAGTGCTGTCGCATTTACATTGGGATCATGTGGGGGGATGCATACAGAAGGTCGAAGGTCAGCCGAAGGTTGTATTTTCCAAGGCGCGGCACGTGATTCATCAAGAGGAGTGGGAGGATGCCAACCACCCCGATGAACGGACTGTCGGAGTGTATTTGCCTGATCGGCTTCGGGCAATCAGCGATGCCGGACTGCTGGAATTGGTGTCTGAGGACAAGGAAATCGTACCCGGTGTGAAGGTAGTTAAGATCGGCGGGCACACGCGAGGACAGCTTGGAGTGGAGATCGAATCAGAGGGAAGCAAGTTGATCTACTACGCCGACAACTTCCTGAGCTGCCACCATCTTAAGATACCATACGTGTCGGCGGCGGATCTGTTTCCGCTCGAAACGCAGCGCTGCAAGCGGGAGGTACTGCCCAAAATCGTTGACGGGGGCTGGTATGTGGCGATGGATCATGACCTTGAGTACAAAGTTACACGCATCAAGTTCGACGGATTGAAGTATATCTGTGAGAAGGTGGAAATTTAGCCGGTATGGCGTCACAAGGAAGAACATACAGTTGAGAGGGTTCTTCAGGAATTGTCATTCCCGCGAAAGCGGGAATCCAGTATTGAAACTAGCCTGGATCCCTGCTTTCGCAGGGATGACGAATTAGGGGCTGCTGCACAATGATCGAATGCATTGCGCAGGTTCGAGTTCACTTGAAAACACGAAGGTGAGAGATGTCGATCGAAGAGAAACTTGAACGGTTAAGAAAGAAACAAGAACAGGCCAAGCTCGGTGGCGGGCCGGAGAAGATCGCGGCACAACATGCCAAGAACAAGCTAACAGCGCATGAGCGATTAGAACTACTGCTTGACCCGGGCTCGTTTGAAGAGTTCGATATGTTTGTGGCTCACCGCTCGAGTGATTTCGGACTCGACAAACAGAAGATTCCCGGGGATGGTGTGGTCACCGGTTGTGGACTGATCGACAATCGCATTGTGTTCGTTTTCAGTCAGGATTTTACCGTTTTCGGCGGGTCTTTGTCAGAAGCACATGCGGAGAAGATCTGCAAAGTGATGAAGGCGGCGATGAAAATGGGCGCACCGATTAT
>JAPLUP010000341.1 GCA_026397575.1 Candidatus Zixiibacteriota bacterium | reverse complement strand
GGCTCCGACGGACAGCACCGGCAAGCCAGTTGTGTACTCCGATGAGGAATGGCAGCGGCGCTGGAACTCACATCGAGCAACCACTATCCGGGCCGAAAAGATGGGTGCAAGACGAAATCTGGTTAATCAGTTGATAATTGTCATTGTCTGTTTGCCGATTTTCCTGATTCATTGGCGTTTTGCCCGCAAAACTACGGGAATCGGGCGGGCGGATGGCGATAATTCGGTTGACAAGGACTGATCCGTTTGGTAATCTGCACAACTATGTTTGCCTTGATTTTATGGGATAGGAGAGCTTGCTTTGAAAGAATACTTAGCTGATCAGATTCGCAATATCGCTTTAGTCGGCCACGGAGGAAGCGGCAAGACTTCACTTGCCGAGTCGCTTTTGTTTTCCGCCAAAGCAGTCTCGCGACTCGGAAAAGTCGACGACGGTTCAACCGCTTCCGACTATACGGAAGAGGAGATCAGACGCAGAATCTCGATCTCCGGCGTTTTCCTCCATTGTGAATACAAGAGCCATAAGATCAACATTCTCGATTTGCCCGGCTATTCCGACTTTGCCGGCGAAGTGGTCAGCGGTATGCGCGTAGTTGACACTGCCCTGTTGGTTGTCGACGGTTTTGGTGGGCCGGAATCGGGTTCCGAGTATGCATTCGACCTGGCTGAGAAGTATCACAGTCCGCTTGCGGTGGTGATCAACAAGATCGAAAAAGAACATGTAAAATATAACGATGTCCTCGCGAAGGTGCAAGACCTGCTTAGTCCCCGCGCGTTGCCCGTGCAAATTCCGATCGGTGAAGCCCTCACCTTCAAGGGATTTGTCGACGTGCTCAAGATGAAGGGCTACGAGTTCGCCGCCGATGGCTCGATCTATGAGATTCCCATTCCCGGCGACATGGAAGCCAAGTGCAAAGGGGCCAAGGACAAGCTGACGGAAGCTGCCGCGGAAGCCGACGATGCGTTACTGGAGAAGTTTTTCGAGGCCGGCGAGTTGTCACCCAATGAAATCAAGATGGGACTGAAAAAGGCCATAAGCAAGCGCCTGCTTTTCCCAGTTTTCGTGACGTCCTCCACGACCAACAAGGGCGCCCTGCCGCTGCTTGATTTTGCCATCCAGTTCTTTTCGTCACCTGCTGACATCGCGGAATTCAGCGTCATGAAAGGTGACAAGGTTGTTTCGCTCAAGGCTGGGGACAGCCAGCCAGTCTGTGCCTTTGTATTCAAGACTATCGCTGAGAGGCACGTCGGCGAGTTGAACCTGTTCCGAATCTATTCCGGCGTTATCCACGTCGGTGACGAAGTCTTCAATTCGACGCGCAATTCCAGTGAGAAGATCGGACAGATATTCGCGCTCCGGGGCAAGGAGCGTGTTGACATGGCTATCGTCCACGCCGGCGATATCGGCGCGCTGGTCAAACTCAAAGACACTCACACCGGCGATACGCTCTGCGACAGAAAAGAAGCGGTGCAAGTACCTCCAGTGGAGTTTCCGGCGCCCACCATTGACTTCGCCATTCACACCACATCCAAGGGTGATGAGGAAAAGATGGCTACCGGCTTGGCGACGCTTCGCACGGAAGATCCGACCTTCGTAGTGGAGGTCAACCCGGAATTGAAGCAGACCATCCTGCACGGCCAAGGCGAACTGCATCTGGATGTCATCATTAAGAAGCTAAAGAACGCCTATGGCATAGACGTTGAACTAGAGCAACCCAAAATCCCGTATCGCGAGACAATCAGCAAGAAAACCGAAATTCAGCATCGCTATAAGAAACAAAGCGGTGGTCGCGGACAGTATGGCGATGTTTCGATTCGTATTGAACCGCTGCCGCGCGGCAAAGGTTTTGAGTTTGTCGATGCCATCACGGGGGGCGCGATTCCGGCAAAGTTTGTGCCTTCGGTCGAAAAGGGCGTTATCGAGTCAATGATCGAGGGCGCTCTCTCCGGCAATCAGGTTGTCGATCTGCGCGTTACTCTGTACTATGGTTCGTACCACACGGTCGACTCCTCCGACATGGCCTTCAAAATCGCCGGTTCAATCGCCTTCAAGAGCGGCTTCCTGGAATGCAATCCGGTTTTGTTGGAGCCGATCTACGATCTCGAAATCGTGGCGCCCGACGGCAACACCGGCGACGTTATGGGAGATATGTCTTCCCGGCGCGGCAAAATCATGGGTATGGAGCCGGCCGGCAAATACCAGCGCATCAAGGCGCAAGCGCCTTTGGCGGAGCTATTCAAGTATTCAACTTCACTGCGTTCCATGACCGGAGGTCGTGGACGACACAGTCAGAAGTTCAGCCACTACGAGCCGGTTCCAAAGGAATATGCCGAGAAGGTAATGGCCGCCTATCAGGCTACCCGCAAAGGCGAAGAATAGGTTTTCTTCATGCAATACTTTAACGGGCGTCCGCCATCGCGGACGCCCGTTCTTTATTGCGTTCCGCTCCCAAAGTTTTTGTTGACTGTCAACTGGCAATTGCTTACAAGAACAGTCGATGATGTGATCGTCCGTTAATTTGTTAACTGATAACAAGATAACATCCGGCGGTTGAGTCGAATACAACAAGATCGACAGGAAATCGGCTCGAAGACACAAGGAGTAAGTGAGGTATTTGCATGAGGAAACTTGCAGCAGCCATTGTAATTCTGAGTTTGATGTCTACGGTTTCAACGGCAGCGAAAACAGGCGTTGGTGGAACGAGCGTTGGACAGTGGTCTGGAGGGGCACACTTGGGCTACTCTCTCGGCCTGAGCGGATTTGGTGGCTGGAGCAATTCCGTCTACGGCGGACACGATTGGGGTTACAAGCCAACTTTCGCGTTTGACGTCTGTGGACAATACCAATGGAAGAAAAATCTCGGCATTGGCGCCGAGATCTATTGGCAGGGTGCCAAATGGGATAGTCCTTCGGGCTTCAGCAGTTCTGCAGGAAGTTGGACGAGTATCCTCTTTCTGGGAATGTATGAAATGAACCCCGGCAAGCCGGCCTCAATGCTCTTGCTCGGCGGCGCAGGCCTCTATGAGAGCGAATTCGGCATCAACGGTGGTATTGGTTATCGCAAATTCATGAGTCCGCAACTGGCGCTGGCGGGTGGAGCAAGAGCTCATTGGGTGTTCAGCGGCACGACACTCGCGTGGTTGCACTTGTTCTTTGGTGTACAGTACTTCTTTGGTAAATAGCAAATGAGTGGAGTCAACTAAACGTAAATGGAATTAACCTTTTGGAATTGGGCCAAAAGGAAAGAAAGGAAACAAAACGTGAAGAAAATTCTAGTTCTCGTGGCAGTCATCATGCTGTTCGGAATGACGGCTGTCTATGGTCAGGCAATTGGCGACCTAAAAGGGAAAATGGCTGTCGGTGGCTTCTTGGACTACGGTATCGGTTTCGGTGACCAGTTCAAGAGCTTCGATTATGTGGGATTTACGGCAAAGAGTTCACTCGGGTTGTCGTTCGGCGGCAAATTCCTTTACGGGGTCGCCCCCAAAATCGCCGTGAAAGGCTTATTTGACTACCAAACCGAATCATACAAGGTTACCATCCTTGGCGTTGAGGCAAAGTCGAGCTATCACATTCTCGAGATCTCGGCCAACGGCATGTATTTCTTCTCTCCCGAAAAGAAGATGTGCCCTTACGTTGAAGCCGGCCCCGGCATGTATTCCTTTGGAGATGGCGGCTCTTCAACCAGCAAGATTGGTGTCAACGCCGGTATTGGCGGCATATACATGATCAACGAAAAATTGGCAATTGATGCCGGCGGTCGCTTCCACATGATTTTCACCGATGTCAAGAAGACGAATTACGTTGACATCCATGCAGGTGTTAGCTTCTTCTTGGGCGGCAAGTAATCATTTAATCTACTGACATTGCATTTTCGGGCGGGTCGATGATCCGCCCTTTTCTTTTTCTTCGAAGTCGCTTCGCACAACAGGCCTTGAGTTTGGGAAGCGCAGTTGACTACTGTCGATTGTAAGGGATAAGTTACGGGCGGCGATTCATCTTATTTGGGCAAGATTGTTTCAAAGGGAGAATGAAATGAAACAGGTGGGATTACGAGTAGCGCTGATGGGTGGCGCGAGGGCTCATTGGGTGTCCGGCGGAATAACATTAGCGTGGTTGCAGCCGTTCTTTGGCGCAATACTTCTTCGGCAAATAAATAGCGAAAAACAAATGAGTGGAGAGAACCAAGCGTAAATCGGGTTAAGCTTCTGTAGTGGGCCAAAGGGAAAGAAAGGATTCACTAATGAACAAAACACTCGCAATCATCGTGGCATTCATGCTATCGATACTGATGGTTGAATCGGCCTTGGGTCAGGGAGTCACAAAAGGACTCACTGCCAAAGGTATCAAGGCTGGTGTGAACCTCGCGAAACTGACCGGCAGCAACGTCAAGGATGCAAAGATGTTGCTTGGCATCGTGGGTGGCGCCTTTGTCGAATACAGCGTCTCCCCGATGTTCGCCATTCAGCCGGAACTCCTGTATTCGATGGAAGGGATGAAACAGAAAGACATCGTGGAAGAAGGCATCACGGTGACACCGAAGTGGACTCTCAGCTACCTGCAAATTCCGGTCTTTCTAAAGGTCAAACCCCAAGCCAGTGGTAACATCAAGCCGACCATTTTCGCAGGACCTTTCTTCGGCATTCTGATGAGCGCCAAAGCCACGGCAAGTGCTTCGCTCGGGGGCCAAAGCGCAGATGTGAGCGTCGATGTCAAGGACTTTTTTGAGTCCACAAACATTGGCGTTGCCTTTGGCGTGGGTGCCGCCTGCAAGCTCACCAAGGGCGAGATCACTTTTGATGCTCGCTATGCGCTCGGCCTGAGCAAAATTGACAAAGCCGAGGAAGGAACCACGCCAAATGCCAAGACAGCGACCTTCTCGTTCCTTGTGGGTTACGGCTTCTAGACCATTCTCCAATTGGATGTTTTCGAGCGGGTCGATGACCCGCCCTTTTCTTTTGCTTCCGATGCACCTCGTGCGATAACCTTCGAGTTTGGGAAAGCTCGGTTGGTTCACTTCCGGACATAAGACTTGACAAATACCGATCCTGACGGCTAACTTACGGACCTTAGTCCATCCTATTTGCGCAAAATCTCTTTTCAAGGAGAGTGAAATGAAACAGGCGGGATTACGAGTAGTGTTCATGCTGCTCATATTCGGCATGGCCGTAAGTAGCGCGTTTCCGGCGGAGTCGCCGATCGACAAGGGAAGCATAATGGTTGGTGGCGGCGGAGCTTTTTCGTCTCTCAGCGGAAAGCTGTACGGAGGCGACAACGAGAGCGTGACACTCTTCCTGCTCTATCCGTCGCTCAGCTTTTTTCCGGCACGAGGTCTGGCAGTCGGAGGACAACTGCTTCTGGGCTCGCTTTCGCAGGGGGACTGGAGCGCAAGCATCTCCGGAATCGGTCCCAAGCTGACGTACTATTTCGGAGCCAACAAAGGTGATCGCCACGGGAAAGGCCGCACTTATCCTTATCTGACGACATCTCTGCTGTTTGGCCAGATCAGTGCTGATGATGGCGACGACAAAATAAGTGGTACATTGGTTACGATTGGCGGCGGCATAAATTACATGGCCGCAAACTCAATCGGTCTTTCAGCCGAAGTGAACTATCGTTCTGACACTCTGAAAGACGAGCATGACAATTCGGAATCAGGCCATAGCATCAACGTGATGGTCGGATTCTCGTTGTTCCTCTGGGAGTAAAGAGACTGTCGGCAACGGCCGTTGTTACGTTTACAACTGTCCGAGCGTTTTCAGATTTTCGATCAATACGTGGCGTTTGACCTTGCGGGTGGATGTCTTGGGAAGTTCTGCGGTCATTACAATCACATCTTTGATGCGCTTAAACTCCGCAAGTTGCTCGCAGATGCTGTGGACTTCGGCTTTCATTAGGGTGCGAAACTCTTCGTCCGACAGCTTGGCCCCTTCATGCGCGGCATTGATCGCGTCGAAGTCCGGAACGACCACAGCCACAGGTTCCTCGCCAGTTTTGCGTTTACGCGGCAGCACGGCGCACTCGGAGACAAACGGCGAACTCTCAAGCAGCGCTTCAATCTCTTCGGGGTAGATGTTCTTGCCTGCCGGAGTTATGATGACGTTTTTCATTCTACCGGTGATATGGAGATGCCCGGCGCTGTCAACATATCCCAGATCGCCGGTGCAGAAGAAGCCGTCCTGCATTACGGACCGCGTGGCGTCCTCGTTGCCGTAATAACCAAGCATGACCATTTTGCCTCGGGCGGCGATCTCGCCGATTCCGGCCTCATTCTTGTCGAGAATCTTGAGGTCGACACCGTCCAACGGTTTGCCTACGGAATAGTAGTTGTTGTCCCGTTCGCAGTTCACCGCCAGCACCGGCGAAGTTTCACTCAGGCCGTACCCCTGCAGCAGAACAATGCCCAAATTGTTGAAAAAACGCGACACTTCCGGATTGATTGCCGCGCCACCGGAGACGAACAGACGAATGGTGTCAAGTCCAACGCGTTCTCGCAGCGCTCTAAATAGAACCTTTCCAACCGAAAGATCCAGAATCCACTTTGACAGTCCCGCCATTCGCTGCCCCAGATCAACATACAGTCGAGAGGACAGCGCCTTCTTAGACACCTGCCGGTTAATTCCGGCGCACATTTTCTCGAACAACAGCGGCACTCCTATCATTACGGTGATCTTGAGCGCGCGGATGTCGGCTATAATATCGACTGATTTCAAAGACCGGCCGTACGCGACTGATGCGCCACATGAGAGAGGATAGATAAACCCACACGTCGCCTCGAGGGTATGGTGCAGCGGTAGCACCGATAGAAACCGATCCTCTTCAGTCATCGGCAGGCGCGGTCGAACGGCTTCGAGATCGGCAACAATATTCGCATGCGACAACATGACGCCCTTGGCCTCTGACGAGGTGCCGGATGTGTAGATAAGCACGGCCAGCGATTCAGGATCAATCTCCGGCAGCGGAAATACCTCTTTGCGACCGGCGACCGCAAGCTTGGAAGTGGTCAGAATTGTTGAGTCATCAACATCACTGTCATCAATACAGATCACATCGGGAAACTGCGGGGAAATCAGCTTCAAATCCAGAATGTCCTGATAGTGAGAAGGATCGCAGAAAAGCATATTGATCCCCGCCCGCGTGATGATCGATCGCAACTCCAAGTACTTCGACTGCTGGTCGAGCGGAACCACCACTCCACCCGCAGCCAGAATCGCCAGGTAGGTGATTCCCCAATCGGGCGAATCAGGCGCATAGATACCGGCCTTTGTCTGCGGTTTGAAACCGCTTTTGATCAGTCCTCGTGCGAGGGCAGTGATTTTTACCGCCAGTTCGGCATAGGTTAGCGCTGCGAAGCCATCCGGAGTTCGCTGCCAATAAGCCGGACGGTCTCCATTACGCGCTGCGCTCGCGAGTACCAACTGATGGATCAAACGCTCTGCCATAGGGATAATTATACATCCGCAACAGTCAGAGACAACACTTTTGCTACAAAAAAACGGGGGGTCCCCACTCGCGCAGAG
>JAPLUP010000709.1 GCA_026397575.1 Candidatus Zixiibacteriota bacterium | reverse complement strand
GATCAGATCAACGAAACCGCGAGCTTCATTCGCACCAGGACGAAAATGACGCCCGAGATTGGCATCATTCTTGGAACCGGCCTTGGTAAGCTGGGGGAAAAAATCACGGTCGAGACGACTATTTCTTACGAACAGATTCCGCATTTTGCAGTGTCGACGGTCGAAGGACACGCAGGTCGCTTGATTTTCGGAACGCTTAGCGGCAAGAAGGTCGTCGCCATGCAGGGGCGATTCCATTTCTACGAAGGCTACTCGATGGAGCAGGTGACCTTCCCGGTGCGGGCGATGAAGGCACTTGGCATCAAGGTGCTGATTGTGTGCAACGCCACCGGTGGTCTAAATCCGCAGTTCAGGAAAGGGGATATGGTGTTGATCACGGATCACATCAATTTCCAGGGACAGAATCCGCTTCTGGGTCGCAACGATGACAAACTGGGGCCTCGCTTCCCGGATATGTACAACTGCTATGACAAGGATCTATTGAATCTGGCGGAAGAGACAGCGTTGAAGTTGGGTTACAAAGTTAATCGTGGCGTCTATGTCGGAGTAACCGGTCCCAACCTTGAGACCGCCGCCGAGTATCGGATGCTGCGCACGATGGGGGGCGATCAGGTCGGCATGTCGACAGTACCGGAAGTCATCATAGCCCGCCATCAGGGAACGAAGGTTCTGGGTGTGTCCATCATCACCGACATGGGATTGCCGGATCATCTTGAGCCATGTAGTCATGAGAAGATTCTGGCGTCAGCGGATATGGCGGAGCCGAAAATGACGGAATTGATCGCCGCCGTAATCGAAAGGATGCAGCTTTGAAGTTTGACGAGCTAAAATCCGAATTTTCGTTTCCAAAGCTTGAAGAAGAAGTGCTGAAATACTGGGACGAGACTGATACTTTTCACAACGGCATTAAACTGCATCAACACGCCCCTCGGTTCTCGTTCTATGAGGGACCGCCGACGGCGAACGGTTCGCCGGGAGTGCATCATGTCATTGCCCGCACGATCAAAGATATGATCTGCCGCTACAAACAGATGCGCGGTTTTCTCGTCGAACGCAAGGCGGGTTGGGATACACATGGCTTGCCGGTGGAGATTGAGGTCGAGACAGCGCTCGGTCTGAAGACCAAAAGTGATATCGAGAAATACGGCGTGGCGGCTTTTAACGACAAGTGTCGCCTTTCGGTTTTCAGGTACAAGAAAGATTGGGACGAACTAACCAGACGTATCGGCTACTGGCTTGATCTAGACAAACCCTATGTCACTTGCGACAACAACTATATCGAGACCGTCTGGTGGATTCTGGCACAGTTTTACAATCGTGGTATGCTGTACAAGGGGCACAAGATCCTTCCGTATTGTCCGCGTTGCGGTACGGGATTGTCCTCACATGAGGTCGCTCAAGGCTATCAGGATGTGAAGGATCCCTCGATCTTCGTCCGCGCTGAACTGGCGGACGAACCGGGAACCAAATTCCTCGTCTGGACGACCACCCCTTGGACGTTGATTTCCAACGTGGCACTTGCGGTTGCGGCGGATGCGGATTACATCAAAGTCAAACGTGGTGACGAGAAGCTGATTCTCGCCGAATCGTTGGCTGACCGGGTCTTGGGTACGGATTACGAAGTCCTCGAGCGGTTCAAGGGTTCAACGCTGGAATACAAGAAGTACAAGCCGTTCTTCAACTACTCAACCATATTACTTAATTTATGCTTACTACAATATAATGCTTCTTTTTCATTTTCGTAATTATAATTTGGTATTATATGACATCCATCTTCAATACATTTTTTATGT
>JAPLUP010000154.1 GCA_026397575.1 Candidatus Zixiibacteriota bacterium | reverse complement strand
TCGTACATGTATTCGTAGAATATCGTCGGCTCGGAATAAGTGTAAGCGATATTCGGCGTCTGGCGTTGCACCGCCAAATCCACGACCGCTTGCGGTAACAAGTCGATGTTTTCCGTTTGCTCCGGACGTGACTGCGAAATCTCCCAGTTCTGGCAAAACTTGCAGTTGACATTACAGCCCGCGGTTGCCAACGATAGCGCCTGCGTGCCGGGGTAGAAATGGAAGAACGGTTTCTTTTCGATTGGATCGATGTTGAGCGAGCAGGGTTTGCCATACACCAACGTGCGGTAGACGTCCCCCTGATTCTCCCTTGAGCCGCAGTAACCCCGCTCAAGGTCGGTTACCTGACAATGACGCGGGCAGATGCCGCATTCGATGCCGCCACCGGGGAGTTTCTTGTAGTGTCGCGCCTCCATCGAAGACAACTCACTGGGTTCGCCGAGAGCGAAAGCATTCTGCAGCGAATTGATCACGGGAGGAAATAGACCGATCTGAGTAGCGACGGTTGCTGCCGCGCCGCAGCCGAGGCAGCTCATGAAAGTGCGTCGCTTCATTCCAGCAGCTCTCCAGCTGACTCGCGTCCGCTCTTGTCGATCATGATCACCCGCAGCTCGATTCTCTTGATATCAGCGATGCCTAATCCCAGCTTTTCGGCGCTGGCAAGATACCTCACCGGTCGTCCCGCACGTTCCAGCGTCGGTTGACCGTTGATGGCGCGCAAGTGCTCCAGGATCTCCAGTCCGATGCGATCTGCCGCCACCGGATCATCACTGATCACCAGACCATTATAGTGCGCAAGATAATCCTCGGCATATCCCGGCCCGCCGTTATACTGCACCCGCACGGCGTCAATCACCGTCAACCGGTTCTTGCTCTTGATCGGCTCCAGATTATTGACATGCGCACAATAGGGATCGCAGTTGTTGCCGTGGTATTTATTCGGGTTGTTGATCGCGCCATACATGTTTTTCATCCCCGCCGACAAACCGGCAACCGAATGATCCTTCAAAACCGGCACGTTCACATTCACATCGACAATCTCCGTCAGTATCCGGCTCACCAACGAATTAACCTCTCCCGAACTGTAGAAGTCCTCGCTGTAGCCGGTGACATTCGCGTCAGTACCAACGCAGTGTCTGCCGGCTCCTGAGACATTGAGAGTGAATCCGGCGCTCGCCAGTTCGCGATTGCTCCGTTCCCAGACGACAACGTCTGTCTCTTTGAATCCCGCGCTGACCAGAATCGCCGTGATGGCATCGGCCAGTGCCATTGGTGTCGAGTTCAGCCGATGTGCGAGGCAGTTCGTTTTCATCCCGACCGTTCCGCCGGGGAGATAGCGATGCACGGCGGCGGTAAGCTCGTTCTGACCGGAAAGCGTATGCAGTGCCGCGGTAAGAAGTATTTCGTATTCTGATTGTGTCAGGGGGCGATTGCGCTGGTCGCCAATATACTTGACTACAACGACCTTGCTCATATAATGAATATACACCGTAGGAGCCTTAGGAGCTACCGCTTTTGAGATGATGCCACGTCGAAAGACTTTAGCCGGCAGGAGGCGCGCCGTGAACAGAACTTTAGCACTTGTGGTCATGCTGTTGACACTATGGTCAATGGAATTGTGTGCCACCCTCAGACAACCTGTGGTGGCGGGACAATTCTATCCAGCCGACAGCGCCCAGTTGCGTCAGTCAATCGCTGAATACCTCGCGAAAGCCGGATCGCCGACAATCGACGGTCAATTGCTGGCGGTTATCGTACCTCACGCCGGTTACATCTATTCCGCTCCTGTGGCTGCTTATGCCTACAAGCTCCTCCAGAACGCCGGTTTTGACGAGGTTATCCTCTGCGGTCCGTCGCATCAGGTGGCTTATCAGGGCATGGCGTTATACGGACCCGGCGTATCCTGGAAAACGCCGCTCGGAATCGTCAAATGCGACGACAGTCTCTGCAACCGCCTATTGGCTTTCGACAAACGGATCACCGTTTCCGAGCAATCTCAAGCGCGGGAGCACTCTTTGGAAGTGCAACTGCCGTTTCTGCAAAGCGTGCTGAAAGATTTCCGCATCGTACCGATTGGCATGGGCACGCAAAACGCTTCCGATGTGGAACTCCTGGCGCGCGCCCTCGAATCGCTCAAGCTCGATGACCACACGATCATGATCGCTTCCTCCGATTGGCAACATTATCGACCTGCCGCGCAGGGGCACAAAATGGACTCGCTCGGAATGGCCTGCCTGATGCAGCTTGATGGCGACCGATTGCAGCAATACCTCGATGACGGAATCGTCGAAATGTGCGGTGGTGGTCCGGCCGTGGCTGTGCTCAAGGCGGCGATCGCCCGAGGAGCCAACAAAGTCAAAATTCTTAAGTACGGTGATTCAGGCGACATTACCGGTGACAAATCATCCGTTGTCGGTTATGTCGCCGTTGCGATCTACAAGTCGCCAAGTCCTTCCGGAAAGAAAAGCGACAGGAAAACAACGGAAACCAAGGCAAAGGGAAGTATGGCTCCATCAGAATATTTGTCGGATTCCGACAAGAAGAAACTGCTGGAAATCGCTCGCCGGTCGATTGAGAGTTTCCTCGAGGACGGCACGGTTCCGGCATTTGACCTACCCGAATCACTCAAAAAACCGGGTGCGGCTTTTGTCACCCTGAATGAGGATGACATGTTGCGCGGTTGCATCGGCTACACCGTTGCCGTAGAGCCTCTCTACAAAACCGTCTCCGACTGTGCCGTCAAAGCCGCAACTTCCGATCCTCGTTTTCAACCGGTGACACGCAGCGAAGTCCCTCGACTCAAGTTGGAAATTTCGGTATTGACGCCACTGGAGAGAGTTACTTCGCTGGACGCGATTCAAGTTGGCAGAGACGGCCTGATGATTTCTCTCCGTAACAATCGCGGTCTGCTGCTGCCGCAGGTCGCGACAGAATATGGTTGGGATCGCACCCAGTTTCTCGAACAGACCTGTGCTAAGGCCGGTCTGCCGCGCGATGCTTACAAGAACCCAAACGCTGTAATCTATAAGTTCGAAGCGCTCGTGTTTGGCGAATGACGGGAATTGCGTCCCAAATCTGTTGATGATCAGGAGTTGGTACCGGTCTGCGACAAAACAGCGTAGCAGGGACTTGAACCCCGAATTCATGAGTCCCCATTTTCGCAGCTTTTTGTCCCGCATGGAATTGCATTCTAACTCATTCAGGAACAGCGGCTTTCGGCTTGGATGAGGTTCGATGTTTTTTGATCTGATTTGAAGTATCTTGTAGTGAAGAGGGTGTACGTCATCAAACCAATTCGGACACGGGGCATTGAAATTTAGCCTACGGTTTGAGCGTTAGCTACCAGTTTTCAATAGTGCTTCCCCATGGTTCCTCGGGTTCTGTCCCTTACGGTCAAGGTCGCGGCGAAAGTCACTTACCAAACATGTGTCGTCCACATCTTCTGCGCGAACAAAAGATTGCTGTGGCGGGCCGTTTACATGGACTCGGCGCTATGAATTCGAGTCCTTCACCAGTATCAACTTCCCAAGTTTCTCGCACCGTTTAATCCTTGACCCGCTCTGCTCTAGAACTGTGACCTGTAACAGGAAGCCCTGAATCCTCTGGAATCGTAGTAATGAAGACCTCTTCAATTGGTGTTTGACATACACTTCTTTCCAACGATTTTCTAACCGCGAACTTGCTTGTACTTCAATTAACTTCCTTCTACTTCTGCCAAGTCACACGTACTCAACTCTTGACAAAATGGTCGGTTACGTCCAATTTGTTGTGCAGATGAAAGTTAGGCGAAAGGACGACTTTCGAATCCCCGCCTCTCCGCATAGGTTTGGTCAATACTGCAGCAAGACTGCTTTCCCCCCTGCAAATCAGATCCGCATCCGTTTCCGGAGCATCACTGGCTCGACTTGTCATCCCAGAAGACGATGCGATAGAGATTGTCCGCTTTGCTCTTGCGGAACTTAAATTCCGCGATACCGACCGCTTCATAGAACTCGTAGCCGTAGTCACCGTTTAGGTCCTTGACTGACAAATGGAAATAGACTTTCCAGACTTCCCAGGTTTCGCCTTGAGGAAATTCCTGACGGTCGAAAATCGGCACCCAGGTGTCGAGCGTTATTTCATCGAACAGCGAGAACAACCGTTCCGTGCGCGCCAGATCACCGGAGGGGCCGTCGCGCGGGATTTCAACCTGTTCGATCTGGCCGGTACGATCCTGATCGATGTAACGGAAGATGAACTGCTCATCGAGACAATTTTCATAGACGTCGAGATCATGATGCTCATAGGCATACTTGAAATTGTGCAGCACCGAATCGGGGGCTGTCTGCGCTACAATCGGTACCACGCGCGATGGCCCGATCACGGCCGGCGCAAACGGGTTCTGGCAGGAGATAATCGCCAACGCAATTGTGATCGCGCAGACGATGACGCTACCGATACGCATTTTTTAGTTC
>JAPLUP010000647.1 GCA_026397575.1 Candidatus Zixiibacteriota bacterium | reverse complement strand
GGCAAAGTGACACTCGGCTTTTGTGGCGGGTCATGAGGATTCTAACTGACGGCAGTTCGCTGTCTTAGAAAGAATTGTTAAAGAGATAGTTGATGAATTTTCCAGCCGTTGATTTCGCGCTTTTGTCCCCGTCGTTGATCGTCTGTATCACGGCGCTTTTGACAATGCTCCTCGTGCCGTTCCTTGGTGAGAAGCGCCAAGCGGTCGTAGCGCATTTGAGCTGGATCGGTTTATCGATCGCGCTTGTTGCCGTATCACAGCAGATCGGCAAGAACACCACGACTTTCGGCGGTATGTTCCTCGGCGATGACTTCAGCCAGTTTTTCAACGGTATCTTCATCGTTGCCGCCATGCTGACCATCTTCACCTCGATCGATTACCTCCGTCGCAAGGACAACGAGCACGGCGAATACTACCCGTTGGTCCTTTTTGCCACTTATGGCATGATGGTGATGGCATCGTCCTCGAACCTGCTTGTCATCTTCCTTGGCCTGGAAATTATGTCTGTCTCATTATATGTGCTTGCCGGTTTTGCGCGCACCGAGTTGAAGTCAACCGAGGCGGCCATCAAGTATTTCCTGTTGGGCGCCTTTGCCACCGGCTTCACCGTGTTTGGCATCGCCTTTGTCTATGGCGTAACCGGCACATTCGACGTCGCCGGCATCATCAATGCCGCCATCGGTCAGTCCAACGTCGACACCTTCCTGATCATCGGTGGCGCTCTGCTGCTGATTGGCTTTGGCTTCAAGGTGGCCGCGGTGCCGTTCCACATGTGGGCCCCAGATGCTTACGAAGGCGCGCCGTCACCGATTACGGGCTTTATGTCGGCAGGTCCCAAAGCTGCTGCCTTCGCAGCCATGCTGCGCATTTTCAGCGTCGGTTTTGGCAGCACTGTTCCGCATCTACAAACGCTGTTCTGGATTTTGGCGGTCGTGACTATGACGATAGGGAACATCATGGCGCTTCGGCAGAACAACATCAAACGCATGCTCGCCTTCTCTTCAATTGCTCATGCCGGTTATATTCTCATTGCACTCGTCGTCGGCAGTGGCGAAGCATCATCCGCTGCAGCGCTGTATCTGCTGGCCTACGCTCTGACAAATCTGGGGGCGTTTATGGTCATTGCTTTAGTCGACTCCGGCGCGAAGCATGACGAATTCACGAGTATCGATACCTACACGGGACTCGCTCGCAAGCGGCCGTATCTCGGACTGGCGCTCACGCTGTTCATGCTTTCGCTGGCTGGTTTTCCGCCGACTGCGGGCTTTATGGGTAAGTTTGTTCTTTTCAAAGCCGCCGTCAACCGGGGTTTTTATGTGCTGGTCGTGATCGCGATGCTCAACAGCCTTGTGTCGGTATTCTACTATCTGCGGGTAGTTGTCAAAATGTTCATGACCGAACCGGATGGTGAACCTGTCGCGATTCCCGCTGTGCCGACATTCCTGATGGTCGCGCTGGCCTTTGCCGTTGCCGCTGTCCTGCTCATCGGCATCTATCCGCAGGGCTGGTTCAATTTCGCCGGTCTTTCCATTCTCGGCGCCAACTGATTCATCCACTCATCTGCAGCGAACCGCTCTCACCTTACGCAATACATCAACATTACTGAGTGGTCTATCTATCAGGCCAAATCCCCCCGCAGCCCGTATGTCATTGTCGCCAATTCGTATGCTCGGATCACCCAGAAACAAGAAAGGTAGTCCGGGGCTGAATTCCTGCGTACTGAGCATCAGATCAAGTCCGGTCATGTCGTACAGCGCCAATTCGGAGATCACCAAACGGAACTGCGATGTCTTCAGGAGGGCAGATGCTTCCGCGCCGGTTGTGGCTGTGACAATCTGGAGACCGGCGGCCTCAAGGTCCCGCACGAGCAATCCCTTCTGAAGTTCATCATCCGTGACCAGCAGCACGACACCCTTGCTGCGTTCGAGCGTGCGATGTACGCGTCCCAGCAAAGACTCCGCATTAAACGGCTTGGCTAGATAGTCTACGGCGCCCAGCTTGATGGCGCGGGTAACAACATCACCGTAGGAGCAACTTGTGAATACGATAACGGGAATATTGTGGAATCGAAGATTCTCTTTCAGGAATGTCAGAACCGCAAATCCGTCTTCACCGGGCATCCGCAGAT
>JAPLUP010000506.1 GCA_026397575.1 Candidatus Zixiibacteriota bacterium | reverse complement strand
GCGGTTGGCACGATACGCTCTATTACTGGGTTCCGGATAACGGTGTAAACTGTTCTTCGGTAGAGATCGGCATGACAGGTTTGACCCAAATCGAGGACGTTCGCAACGGAAGACATACGAGACCCATCACGAGTAGATGGGACACCGGTGCTTTGATGTGGCAGACAACCCACAGCAAGCTGCGGGGTACCCACATTCCGTCAGGAAAGGGTTCCTGACGGCGCACATCAAAGCGTGTCAGCCGGACGGCATGTATCTGACAGCGCGAGCCACTTGGTTTGTAGCGACAGACTCATTCACCACGGCGAAGTACGAACATGTCCTGGGTCATAACGGTTATTGTTCGGCGTTTCATCAGCTTAGTCGTTGCCGTTGGACCGCAGGCGATTCCTGATCGAGTAGGAGGTAGAACACAAAACCCAACACGGTTTTGCTCTGCCGCTAATCACCCGACCCGCAAAGCACTCCGGGGTGACCTTCGGTGCCGCAACCAGCGTTCTATTAACTGGGGTGGGGAATGTTTTTGCAGTGAGGCGCTACAAAAAGTTGGTAGCCGTCGGGTCACACGCTCCGCTAAGTGATTGTTATTGCTGAGGGATTGATGGAAGGCGGAGCGCAAGACCCGACGGAACGGGAAAATGATGCGACTTTCTCGATTGAGACGCTCCAATTCGTTCATGGCGGAGTTTCCGCACCTAGCATTGATGCAACTGTTATCTATGTAAACTACAATCAACTCCATGATCTAGCTCCGTAGTTCCGCAACCGACCATTAGTCGCCCCTACTCCTCCAGCCCCAACTTCGGCTGGTTTTTCTTTTTCTCGCGTTCGCGGACTTCGCGTTTCGCTTTCTTGAGAGTTTCGCTGGTGTCGGGGAGTTCCGGTTTCTTGCCATCGAAGAAATCCTGGATCGTCATGATTTGCAGCACCGGATATGATTTGCGCCTGCCGGGCACAGCCCATTTGCCCAACTCTGCGGCGGCTGACAACATGCCTCTGGTCGGCGGTTCGAGTGCGATCAGGATACCCATCGGTGATCCCTCACGCTGAAGCACGTGCGCCAGCGAGCGTACATCTTTGGGTTGGTATCCACCTCCCTTAACTTCAATGATGATCCGGTGGTAATTGCCCTGGAAATCCTGGAAGTACAGAAATCCGTCCATGCCGGTATCGCCACCGCCGCTGCTCTTGTACGGCTGCCCGCCGATTAGCGATACCGCCCAGCTCTCGAATTGGAACGCCGACTGCTTGAACAGCGCCTGTGCGTCGTCCAGTGAGCGCGGCTCGCCGACAACCTGGAATTTGGCGTCAGGGAAATGGTCGGTGATGCGCTTCTTGATGAGCGATATTGCCAAATGCGTGATGTCGATACCGATCCACTTTCGACCAAGCTTTTCCGCTGCGACCACAGCCGTCCCACAACCACAGAACGGGTCCATGACAACATCGCCTTCGTTAGAAGACGCTTGAATAATGCGTTCGAGAAGGGTGACGGGTTTCTGGGTCGGGTAGCCAAGGCGCTCTCCGCTAGTATTGCCGACGCGCCCAATGTCATGCCAGATAGTACCAACGGCCTTTCCTTCTTTCTCGTCCAGGTAAACCTTCAGTCCGTCCAGTCGCGGAGTTCCATCGAGTTTCTTGAGTATTTTCCCTTCTGCCCAGAGTTCTTCAAGGCGCTCTCTGGAGTATCCCCAGGCCCGACCAACCGGTGGGATAGCGCCGCGCCACTCGAATCGATTCTTGCTTTCTGCCTTGTGAGTTATCGTGAGATCTTGTCCCGTGCACAGGCGGCCGTTCTCGTCAGGCTTGTAACGTGAAAGCTGCTCGGGAGAGTAGTCAGTCTTCAGTGTTTTCCAAGTTGCCTTCGCGGTCCTGGAGTAGAAGAGGATATTGTCATTAACTCTGCAAAAGCGTTTGGCGGGATTATTGTGCGCGTTAGTCCTTTGCCATATGATTTCGTTTCGGAAATTTGTGATGCCGAACACCTGATCCAACAACACCTTGAGATAATGGCTCGCGGTGGGGTCGCAGTGCAGATACAACGAGCCGGTCATTTTCAAGACGCGGTGCATTTCGACCAGGCGAACGGCCATCATGGTCAGATAAGCCATCAGGTTGCTTGTGCCCATGAATTCCCTGAAGGCTTTCATCATGTCTTTGAGTTCAAGCGAGTAGCTTCCCCTCATGATGTCGTCGAACGCCTGCTGGCTTTCTTCGCCCCAGAACCAGGTATCTTCAAAGGCCTGAATCTGCGCGCGGGAGAGCTTGCCGGTCTTGTCGGGGAAAATGATATTGTATGCGCGCTGGGAATTGAAAGGTGGGTCGAGATAGATCAGGTCGACCGATTCGTCTTTGACGTACTTGCGGAGGATTTCCAGATTGTCGCCGTAATAAAGTGTGTTCATGGTGACGATAATCTAATCTTTTAACGCGAGAGCGCAATCAACAAACACTAGATTCCTGCTTTCGCTGGAACGACGAAGAACCCACCCGACGCTACGCTTTGGGTGGGCTACCGAATGGGAACAGTCAGCAGGGGTTCCTGACCGCGGATCAGTTCACTTTCTGTGGCACTGAACGCAGAGGTCGCCGTCGGGATTGAGCGGCAGATACGACCTAAACTCGGAGCCGTGCAGCTTGTGGCAGCTTACGCAAGTCACCGGGCCTTTGGTGCACGGAATCACGCTGACTCTGCATGCCAAGAAAGCAATCTTTGCTGCTGCGTCACGGCAGGGGAAACAGGTACTATAATCGCTTGACTGCTTCCTCGTATGGCGTGAAGCCGGCAATTCCTTTAGTGAATACATGTGCCGGCTTGTGGAAGGCTGGATCGTCGGCGATAATCTTGAGCAGGCGTTCACGGTGTTCCGGTTGCGCCAGATGAGCGATACCGATCGCACGCTCACCCAGACTCAGGCCGCGACGATCAAAGGCGCCATTCTCCGTCACCAGAATCACCTGATCCGCCGGAATTGCCGTCGTCGTGATACCGGCCGGTGAACGGTCAACGATTTTGGAAATGCCGTTCTTGGTAGTCGATTTCAGCGCAATGATTGCCACTCCTCCGTCGGAGTATTGCGCGCCGCGGATAAAATCGCTTTGACCTCCTACACCGGAATAGATCTTGCGCGCGTCGAGCGAATCCGCCCAGATATTGCCGTGCAGATCAACGCCGATAGCGCTGTTGATCGCAACCATCTTGGGGTGTTCGGCGATCTTGAAAACACTGTTGGTATAGTTGCTGGGCCGGCTTTGAATGGCGCTGTTCTTACTCATCCAATCGTAATCCGCCTGATCCGAAGCCAGAAAGATCGACGACACCGAGAAATTGAGATGCTTTTTCCACTTGTTGCTCACTGCACCCGCTACGACCAACCGCGCTAACGCACCGGCAAACAATTCGGTGTGAATCCCGAGATCACGCACACCCTTATTGAGAATCGCCGTCGTGACAGCCTCCGGGACTTCGCCGATACCATATTGCAGCGTTGAGCCCGGCTGGTCGCCTGAGCCGTCCTCAATGTAGAGCGCGGTGATGATCTCACCAATATGCGTGGCGACCTCATCCGGTTTCCTGATCGGACTAGTGGGTAGCGGATAGTTCGTCTCCACGACATAGTCGATATTATCTTCAGCGATTGTTGTGCCAAGGACAAATGGCATCTGTTTGTTCCGTTCAGCAATGACGACACCACCGGTGGCCTTGCAGTATTCCCCTGCCGACAGTACTCCCTCTACGGTCGTACCCAGACTGTAGCGGCCACCGATATCCGGACCGGCAACTGAGATTAATGCGACATTCGGCTTCATTCGCAGCTTCATGTATTTCGGAATCTCCGACAAATGTATCGGGTGATAGAAAGCCCAGCCGTTATTCACCGCTTCCCGTGTCAGGTAGCTGGCAAAAATAACGCGATGAGTGATATCCCGGCAACGTTCCTCCGCGAACAGCGGGCGAAGCCTATCACCCAGCAGCAGTACACCATAAATAGAAACACCCTTGATTGAGGTGTCCTTTGCGATCTGTCCCAAGAGAACCTGCGGGGTAGCGGCATTGCCGGAAGTGTAAATCACACTTCCCGGTCTTAGTGTTGACGAGTTTACAGCTTCTGCAACCGAGGAAACGATCTTCATAGTCCATCTATACCGGAATGTGTCGTCCAATTCAAGTATTTATCGTTCCGGCACATGTGGCGTCGCCGTTTAGCCGCGGCATGCCCTGACACACCGGGAGAAACTACGGCACATCTTTCCTGACCGATGACGTTCCTTACTGGCGCAATTCAGTCTGAGGAGACTGTGCCCATCAGTAATGTTTTTGTTGACAACGTGTTGCGACAAATGCAAACTGCTCTATAACCTAACCCTTTGTTCAAGGAGAGATGTTAGTGCCAAAAGCTAAAAAAGCTGTGAAGAAGGTTCGTTGCGCCGGCAAAACCAAGGAAGGCAAGAAGTGCTCCCTGATGGTAGCGCCACCCGCCAAGCTGTGCCACTTGCATAAAGGCAAGAAGTAGGAACCTCGGGTTCACGAAGATTCAAGGGACAGTCATAGCGACTGTCCCTTTTTCGTTGGCCACTCTTTCGCTATCCTCCGATCTCCCCGTATCTATGTTGTTGACCATCAACGAGATGCGAGCCCTGGCGTATTATTATCGATCGTATCTCTCTCGTTTGAAACATCAAAACACCTTGACTAATTGGCCGATCTAGTATATAATGGTCTGTTACTTGCTTGAAGACGAACGTGATCACAACGTTAGTTTTCCCGTGCTATCGCCAGATATTGCAGTGGGTCTTTGTCCGGTCAGGTTGGTAATGCCGTCAATGACCTGCGAGTGGCGTCTGAATAAAACATGTAGGTACTACTTGCTAAACATTCGTTGCTTTACTTCTCGGTTCGTACGAATTCACTTGACAAAATGGTGCAATGGTACTAACTTAGTCTATGATTGAGAACCCCATCGTCTTACTCGTGCACCTTTAGGAGGCTGACATGCTTTACAGAAAAGGTCTGATCCTGACTATCTCTTCGATGCTCATGGTTTCTGCCCTGATGGCAGCGACGAATCCAAATTCATCCACGGCCGTTCAGAAGATGAATCGGATGCCATCGACGGCTACCAAGAACCCCTTTGTTATTTTCGAAGACGGTCCGACCTATGTGACCAGGAATTACAGTGATCATAGTCTCAGTGAAATGAAGACCGAGAAGATCACTGTGCCGTTCTCCGGAAGCGACACCTCAGTAGCTAATGCTGAATTTTTCAAGGAACAGGTGCGAATTTCGCATGAGCGTTTTGCAAATGACAATAATAAGAAAATCGCCAGCCAAGAGGCACTTTCCAGCTTCAACGTGGTTTTCAACTATGACCCGTCAGTCCCGGCTGAAGCCATAACCGCATTGGAAACAGCAGCGACGTATCTGGAGGGTCTCTTTTCCGATCCAGTAACTGTCACAATCAACATCGACTTTGCCGTTCTTGGACCCGGAATGCTTGGCGGAACGTCAGTCTACTATACAGCCACACCACCTTCCTGGACTACTACTCGCACGGGTCTGATTAATGGTATGGATGCTGACGATTATATTCAGACCTATCTTCCTGCGGGGAGTACGATTCCTGTGCGGTATGATGGTGCCAGTTCGACGATCACTAATGAAAATCGGTGTTTTTTCGCGTGGGCAAACTACGGTGCTACCATCGGTTCCATTAGCGGTGCTTGCGCTGAAATCACGTTTAGTTCAGAGTTCCCATGGGATTATGATCCGAGTGACGGTGTCCCCGGCAGCGTATACTGCTTCCAGTCGGTTGTAATCCATGAACTCGGCCATGCCCTCGGTTTTCATTCACGTGCAGAAGACCAGTACCAGCCAAATTCTGATATCTATTCCCTCGACATTTACAGGTTTCAACGCACGGATGGGACGGCGGACTACAATCCTGACAATGTTTCAGAATTCCAAGTTTGTCCACGGCTAGTCGATTATAACTATCCCGATGATGATCATAACTCGAATCTTTTCACCAACGAAGGAGCTGATATTGAATATCGTATGTCGGATGGGGACCCCTATCAAGCATGCCATTTCCGTCAGGGTTCTGTGGCCGGGATTATGCAACCTGCCTTTGGCGGTGGCGAGACCTTTTACCCGAATTTTTACCGCACTCCTGACATAGACATGTTTGATGCAATCGGATGGGATTATGTGACAGATCTCGACTGGGATGATGACGGAGTCGTCAATACTATTGATAACTGTCCCCGGATTGCCAATTCGGATCAACTTGATTTCGATCAGGATGGCGTCGGCGACGTCTGCGACAATTGCCCTAACGTAGCCAATTCCACGCAGTCTGATGTAGATGGCGACAGTCTCGGCGACCCCTGCGATCCCGACATCGACAATGATGGCATTCTGAACGCTGCCGATAACTGCAAGTATGTTGCCAACCCACAACAGTTTAACAACGATGCAGATAGTTTGGGCGATGACTGCGACAACTGCCTGCTGGTCAATAACAATGATCAATGGGACGAGGACAGCAACGGAGTCGGCGACTGGTGCGACGGCAATGTGCATATTCATCCGGGTCCGATCCT
>JAPLUP010000629.1 GCA_026397575.1 Candidatus Zixiibacteriota bacterium | reverse complement strand
CTTCGTAAATCGATTCTACATCCAGAGTCTCAATCACATGCGCCGGCGCAATGCTGCAGAACAAACCGATCTTCTCCCGAATCGATTCCGACAGCGGCTTTACTGAACGACAGAGCAGCACCTGCGGTTGAATTCCGATTTCGCGCAAATCGCGTACCGAATGCTGCGTCGGCTTGGTCTTGATCTCGCCGGCAGTCTCCACCCACGGGACAAGCGTCAGGTGAATAAACATGGTGCTGCCGGGACCTTCTTCCAGCGCGATCTGACGGGCAGCCTCCAAAAACGGCAGTGATTCGATGTCACCCACTGTACCGCCGACTTCGGTAATCACCACGTCATAACAACCGTCCTTCTGAGCCAGTTTGCGGATGCGGGCCTTGATTTCATTGGTAATGTGCGGAATTACCTGCACCGTCGCCCCGAGGTAATCACCGCGGCGTTCACGATTGATGACTGTAAGGTAGACTTGGCCGGCCGTGACATTGTTGTCACGCGTCAGTGTTACGTCGGTGAAACGCTCGTAGTGTCCCAGATCGAGATCGGTCTCGGCGCCGTCATCCAGCACGAATACTTCGCCATGCTGGAACGGATTCATAGTGCCGGGATCGACATTAATGTAGGGATCCATTTTCTGCAGGTTGACCCGCAGACCTCGTTTCGTCAGCAGCACGCCAATGGACGATGACGCTATGCCTTTACCCAGAGAGGAAACAACTCCTCCGGTGACGAATATATACCTGGCTTTGTCCATCTATCTGACTCCTCTCTCTTGCGAGAGTATCTTGCTCGCAGCCAACAAATCCTCGGGGGTATTGATCGACACTACCGGCGCGTCGAGACGTGCGGCACCGATCGGAAACCCCGATTCAAGTATGCGCAATTGCTCCAGCGATTCGGCGATTTCGCCTGCGGTCGGTGATAACATGGCATACATCATCAGAAAATCTTTCCTGTAAGCGTAGATGCCGACGTGGCCATAATTGACCAGGGCAGTCCCACTATCAGTAGTTATCGGCTGCCGAGAAAATCTGATCGCCCGATCGTTCTCATCAAGCACCACCTTAACTAAATTATGGTCGGTAAGTTCATTCGGATCGGCAATCGAAAATACCGCCGTTGCCACCGGCAGCTCTGAATTCCACTCCAGCATCCGCACGGTTCGGCCTATGATGACGCTATTAATAAAAACTTCATCTCCCTGAATATTGACGCAGATATCACAGTCAATGTTGGCGACGGCTGCCGCGCAGCGTTCCGAACCGTTACGAAACGGCTTTTCCGAGTAGAAAACTTCGCCGCCATGAGCGGTGACCAGCTCCTTGATTGTGCGGTCATCGGTGGCGACAATCAGTCTTTGGAAATCGGAGTACTGACGTGCGCCATCAAGCGTGTGCAGGATCAGTTCCTTGCCCTCCAGTTTGGCGAGACCTTTGCCGGGAAAACGGCTGGAACCGAGGCGCACCGGTATAACTCCGCAGATTTTCAACGTCTCTGTTCTTCCTGCGCAACAACCATCATGCGCGCTAACTCCTTCAACGTCAATATTGTATAGCCATTAACGAACCGTGTCGCCTCAACTGAGCCGGCTTGGAGGACTCAAATTGATTAATCATGTACTGGCAATCCCGTGTCAGAACCGAAAAGCACGGGATTCAGGCTACCGGTTTTATGCACGGAAGTCAAGGGATTAAACACCGGATAAGCACGTCCCTGAGAAATTTTGACAAGCCTCGTTTTTCAGGTAAGAAACGTGGTCACTTGGACAGGCACCGGCTTTGGTCGCACACATTCCTGCGGCACAGCAAAGGCGGGCTTGAGCCGCTAGTAGCCGAACACAGTGATCGAGCGCGTCGCGCTCTCAGTGACAAATATCTCACGCCGCAAAGAGTTGATGGCAATTGAAGTCGGCTGCCGGAGGTCGCGGTCCTGCGGATAGACCAGTTTCAGATGGCCGGAAAGATCATAGACGTACACTTTTCCCGTCGTTTTGTCGATCAGATGCACACGGATCAGGTCCGGCTGCCAGTGCTCTTTGGAGACTGGAGTCGCGGACTTCGAACCGTCAGCAATGGCAAAGCATATCGGCGTCGTAATTCTTGTTAACTCCGGCTGTTCCAATTCGTTCACAAAATCGCCGGCAGGGGAATAGATCGCCGTTTTGCCGGAAGCATCGCCAATCCAGATACTCCCCTCGGGCGCAATGCAGGCAGCGCTCGGCTCACGCAGACGCGAGTGATCTTCGCCGGGAATAAGATCCATTAGTTCCAGGAAATCAAAGAAGGGCTGCTGATTGACCAGCGATATGATAGCCACCTGCGCGGCTTTCGGGTCGACCACGGTTAGCAGCTTGCCATCAGTGGCGATCTGGGTGGGTCGGACACGCACCGAGTGCCCCGGATACCAGGCAACAGAGTTGACATACTCCCCATCGCTGTCAAAAACGGCTATCAGCCCCTTGATCGTGTCGGCAACAATGAGCTGGCTATCTGTAACCGTGATGGCGGTCGGGATGATGACGGCCGGTTTGTCAAGATGCAGCGAGCCAAGCTGTTTGAGGGTTGGGGAATAGACCTGAATCAACGACTCCCCGACAAAGCTGACATAGATTGAATCGTGACCGACAGCGACATTCTGCGGAGTTAAGTCCTTGCCTCCTTCGCGAACCTGAAAACTGGTCAACAACACTGGCGGTGAGTCGAGCGACAACGGTTGATGTTGCGGTAAGCGCATCGACAGCATCGGCTTGAACTGAAAAAGATACACCCCATAGAAAACCAGAATCGAGGCCAGCACCAGCAAAATGATCCCGCCCCAGTTGCGCGACTCCCGTTTCGCCAGACGCGCCGGGGTGGTTTCGGGTTGTGTTTGTGTCGTTTCCATCGTCAACTTTGCGATCTCAAGCTACCACAGGGTCATACAGTAACGCTGATATTTCCTGCGAGCGGGACTGTTGAAAAAGTCCAGACCGTGTCATTGCGAGGAGTGCGGAGAGGTGGTGTAGGGTGTGGAGCACGACGAAGCAATCTCGATTTACGCACTCCAGATGCAGGCGCGCAGATTGCTTCGTCGTCAATACCCCTCCCATCTTCGCCCGCCCTAACTCCTCGCAATGACAATTCCGAGGCTTTTCAACACTCCCGAGCGAGGGAATCCAGCCACTATTATTATCGGAAATTGCGGAGCAAACTCGCATGGTAGCGAACGAGAATCGCCGATCATCGTGTGCGGCTGAAACATTCTGAAGCAAAGGCGCGTCCTAAGAGGAGAACGGCATCAGAAGTCACCGAGGAGGTGTAAGATGACTAAACGACTATATCGTTCACGGCAGCAGCGGATTTTTGCCGGTGTATGCGGTGGTTTGGGAGAGTATTTTGACGTCGACCCGGTTTTCGTCCGCATTCTGACGGTAATCCTGACTTTCGCTCACGGCATCGGTCTGATCGCTTACATTGTGGCCTGGATCGCCATGCCCAAGGCGCCTGTGACGGTAGCGAGTTCACAGCAGCCGGAGTCGCCAAGCGATACGCCGGTCGAGATTCAGCTACAGCGGGAACCCTCGGTGTGGCGCACCTATCTTCCGGGACTCATTTTCATCTTTCTCGGTGTGGTCTTTCTGATGGATCACTTCTTCTGGTGGTTCCACTGGCATCATATCTGGCCTGTGCTTTTGATAGTTGCCGGGGCCGCGATGATTTGGAGATCAATTACACACAAAAAGAACAATGGAGGGGTTCATGAATCCTTCGAGAGTTAGATGGGGAATCACCCTCATCCTGATCGGATTGGTATTTCTTGCCAACAACCTGGGTGGGCTGAGTTGGTGGGTCTGGTATGATTTGATGCGTCTGTGGCCGATTTTGCTGATCGTCATCGGGCTGGAGATTATTGTCAAGCGCTCTAAGCTACAAGTGCTCGGTTATTTGTCATCGATTCTGGTTATAGCCACTTTCGCCTACGTGATCTATGACAATCGCGATGGCAACGATGACGGCTATGGAGCCTTTCCGTCCTCGCGCAGTGAAAGCGTTCTGAAGTACACGAACGAGTCCACCGCCGACATCAAGGTCAAGTTTGACAATGGTCGTCTCTATTTTAACACGGGTGAAAACGACATTCTGCGCGTGGTGGCTGAGAATTCGCGGCGTGGCGTTCACATGAGCAGTGATTGCTCGGGTACCGGCTGCAAAGTTGACCTGACCCCGTCCGGCAAACGTTGGGGGCAGTGGGTTACGATCGGCTCATACGAGAGCCACTGGAAATGCTTTGTCCGCCCCGAAATTACCGGCAGCTATGATCTTGACATCGACAATACCGATTTGCGTTTTTTTGCTCAGGAACTGAAGATCGACAAGCTAATGATTAACGCCGATCATTCGGATCTGGTAGTGAGATTGGGCAAGCAACAAGCCCGCACGGCTGTGGAAGTGACCGGCGGCAATTCCGATCTGGACATCTATTTCCCCGACTCAACCGGACTGCGAATCGAGGGTACCTACCCTTCACAGACGGAAAGTGATGCTCTCAAGCTGACCGATCGCGGCGGTTACCTTGCCAACGATCTGTATGACCGTGCGGCAGTTACCTTTACGCTCAAATCCGATCTGAGTCGCGGCAAATTGCGAGTCAGTAGTTACTAAACGGGTAAATCTGCATTTGCCCTCTTGCTAAAATAGGACTGTGGACGTATATTATAAGCGGAACAGTCGCACGTTGGGTTGGCTGCGAACTGAACCGGCAGCCTAGCCGGCTTCCCGTGACCGTTCCCACTGAACAAGCGTCTCTGACTCAACCAGGAAGAGGAAGAACGGTTGTTCCACAGCTACAGAACCTCATTGAAGGTACCCAAGCCGGTGGCTCGAAACCTCACAATTCGAGTCACTTTCATTTTGTGGCCGAGTTGTTGCCCCTGCTAAGCGTGCGGGCAACTATTGGTCACCAGCACTCGAAGCAGGGCTGGGGACCTCCTCTGAAGATGTAGTTGATGAAGTATACCACATCGGCAATAGTAACGCTCAGATCGCAGTCGACGTCACCTCCGCTTGCGTCCTGAGGAGGAGGACCGTGCTTGAAGATATAGTTGACCATATAGACAACATCGGCAATGTTGATGTTACCCGACCCATCCACGTCTCCGCAGGGGGTGTCGCCCAAGATAATGTCTCCTTGACGGCAATGCACAAACTGCGGTTTCAGAGGGACCCCAAGGGTATTCGAAAGAACAAACCTACCGGCGGGTGGCACAAAGGCACTATCAATCACGATGGTCGACGGTGTCGCCGTAGACTTGACCTTGAAATTTATCGTAATAAGCAACGTTGCGGTAGTGTGGACAGAGAGCGGATTTTCGGCTGAGAAGTCTGCCCAGCCGATAAGATACTGCCCTGCCTCGATTTTCTCCAATATGTAAGGTCGAACATCAGAGGATATGGCGGAACCCGTAGTATCGTATGTCTTCTTTACGATTTCTAGTGCTGTGCTGTCGAACACGAAGCCAAGACTGAAGCCTCCGAGTTCTTCATCATTCCAGACATAGATCGGAACCATAATCGAATCACCCGAAACAACCGTCGCGATTCTGAACGGGCATCCGATTCGAACAGTATCACAGACGCCAAGATCCAACACGGTGATATAACCAACCGGATGCAAAGGTGTCGCTACTAACGTCCTGCAGACGTAACAGGTATCCGTCGCGACGTAACAGGTGTCTGCGGCGAAGCTTGCAGTAGCCATCAATGCCACGCAAACGGCCACGAGCACCAACAAAACCTTCAATCTCATCTTACCTCCCATGTATATTGACAAATCATATTCGCTCTTGAGATTTTGCATTCTGTATTCCCCGTCTTACCGTGTCAAGAAGAGCGGTGAAATGAGAATCACCGCAGATCACGGTAAAGATTCAAATCACAAGATAGTAAGACCGCACTATTTGTCAAGGATTTTCGCCAATGCTTTGAGTCGCGATTCAGCATTCCGCTCTGCTTGGTCTGGTCGGGACGGCCAAGCCCTAACAGGGGTCCGCACCTATTTGCCTGCCCAATTTTCTCGCACCCGTAGCCGCTGTCTGCCCCACGAACAAATTGGAACTTCCCTCGCAACCGATAAGTAATAGTGAATACGAAGATTATCGAAAGGAGAACCAATGAAGTCTCTTAGCAGGAAACATCTCGTTTTTGTAGCGCTGATGGCGTTCCTCGTTGTCATTGGGGCGCAACAAGTTTTCGCGGCCGGCAAGCCCTGGATTGGCATATACATGCAGGACGTCACCCCCGATCTGGCGGATGCCTTCAATTTGTCGGTCAGCAAAGGAGTGGTGATCAACGACGTTGCCGACAAGTCGCCTGCTGACAAGGCCGGACTAAAACCAAAGGATGTCGTCCTTACCTGGAACGGCAAAACGGTTACCAGCGCTGAGGAACTGACGGGACTGGTCGGCAGCAGCAATGTCGGCGACAACGTCAAGCTGTCTGTCAATCGCGGCGGCAAGAACATTGATATCAGCTAACAGGACGGCGAACGC
>JAPLUP010000383.1 GCA_026397575.1 Candidatus Zixiibacteriota bacterium | reverse complement strand
CCTTCTCGACATTGTTGTACTCGAGGACGCCCACTGCCGCGGCGCCGAAAACGATCAGAATGATCGAGACCGTAATAACGATCTTGGAGTGAGTCGAAAATCGAAACGGCGCTTCCGCCAGGTAACTGGCGTGCCGCTTTTGCTTCAGCGAATCGAGAAATGATCTGGTTTGCGAAAGACCAAACTGGTACAACTCCAGAAAAACGATGAAGCCAATACCGCCAAGGAAAATCAGCAGCATAATCGTCGTGTTGACCGTGATGTCGGCGCTGTAGTTCATCAGGTTGCTGCTAAAGGTAGAGAAGCCTGCGTTACAGAACGCCGAAACCGAGTGAAATACCGATGACCACAGGGCCTGATCGGCTGGCAGGTCAGTCGCAAAGCGGCTATAGAGCAGCATCGCACCGGTGGCTTCAATTAGCAAGCTGACAACGACTACCGTCCAGAGCAGCCCTTTCGGCGTTGTCCCGCCAATATGCCCGAGCGTCTTGGTCAGAAGATCGGAGTCCCGCACCGTCAACCGGCGGCCAAAAATGTAAAGCAGAAACGTCGAAAAAGTCATAATGCCGATGCCACCAAGCTGGATGGAAATCAGTACGACGATCTGCCCGAACATGCTGAAGTAGGTGCCGATGTCGACCACAGTCAGGCCTGTTACGCATGTTGCTGAGGTAGTTGTAAACAGCGCATCGACGAAGCTGATGGACTTGCCGGTTGTGGCAGATGGCAGCATCAGAAACAGCGCCCCCGCAAGTATAAACGCGGCGAAACTCAGAACGAGAATCTTTTCAGGGGCCAGCCGTGATGTTTTCATGGAGATGACCCGTCGTTTGCCGCGCTAATCAGCGACATAAGATGCCACGCCCTTTGCGAAGATTGTCATGCGCCTGATGCAACTTGAATTTCCGTACAGCGGTTATCGGACTCACGGAGAGAAGTTTAGTTGTCGGTGGAGATAATGGCAATCGAAAAGTGGGGACACCGTCGTTCAGAGATTTTCAACCTGAACACCGTATTCGGTTTCCAGGATCTGCAGAAACGCTGATGAAGCACTTGGGGGCTGTTTCCCGGACTTGAGCATCAGCTTGTATTCCTTCAGGGCGTCCACTCGATCAGAAAAGTAACGCAGGAAGGCCGGATCGAGGGTGATGATTGCCCCGAAGGGCGCACTCATTATCGAATTCCATGCCTCGAACGGAGTCGTGGCGACTGTCACCCTGCGGTCGACCAAGAAATCGTGAATTTTGTTAGCACGCACCTAGACAATGCACTTACCATCAATAAGACCAGACAAATCTGTGGCTTTAATGCACACCGGTTACTATCTTGCTACGTGTTGAAACCTGAATAGCAGCAGTCTCTTAAGGCGAGGTCGCTTGTGCCGAAATTGAGTTCCTGGCCAAATCGTGTGACAATTGCTCGGATCGGTCTTGTGTTCTATCTCGTTGTCTTGGTTTACGATCAGAATCTGTGGGCGCGGCTGCTTGCGGCGTTCCTCGCGGTGCTCGTGATCGTCGGCGATTGGCTGGACGGTTATCTGGCGAGACGGCTGCATGAATCCTCGGCGCTCGGCAGCGTGCTCGACATCGCCGGTGACCGCATTGCCGAAACCGTACTCTGGATCGTTCTCGCTGATTTGAAACTCGTGCCGCTCTGGATACCGATCGCGGTGATTTCGCGCGCCGTGCTCACCGACTCGATCCGAGGCTATCTCCTGAAGTACGGCTACACGGCGTTTGGCCAGACGACAATGATGCAAAGCGCCGTCGGCAGATTTCTCACTGGCTCACCCATCATGCGCACTGGCTATGCGCTACTGAAGGCGTTTACTTTCGGTTGGCTGCTAATGATTTCGGGGCTGGATAAGCTGCAGGATGAGCTCCCCTTTGTGTCAGACAATTTTCTCAGCATCGGCTATAGGATCGGCTATATCACCGCAATCGTCTCCGCGGTCGTCTGCATCGTGCGCGGCATTCCGCCGATCGTCGAGGGTGCCATACTGATTCGTGATTTGGAAGACAAACCGGGAAACACGGCTAAGTGAGCTTTTCTAGATCGACTCGCGTCGACAAAGACCTAACAGCAATCTGACTTGTCGAAGGGATTCTTCTTGATCGCAATCGAGAAACCGGTCATGCCGAAACGGTCGGCGCCGTAGTCGACATAAATGCTCCCCCGTTGTTCTATGCTGCGAAGCAGATCACGATCGATGTAGGCGTTGATGCCGTTAGATTCGAGTTCTACTAAACCTTCCGTTGACTCATCCAGAGCCATCCCCATCTGGGGACCGCTTCAGCCAACGCCTTGAAGGTATAGCACAAGTTGACGATCTTTCGCCTTCTCTGCTTCCAACAGTGGCTTCAGCGAATCTCTGGCGCTATCGCTGACAAACAACATGATGGAGTTCCTTTCTCATCCCTACCTAATTAGATCGGCAAGATAGCAAAACGATTCAGGATCGGCAACTGGCCGAGTTGTGGCAGGCTCTCCGCTCGCTGGGCACTAACTAAGTCTCGCCCACGTCGAGCTCACTTGAAGGGTGTACCGGCAAAGCTGAGGATCCAAAGAGCAACCAGGTAGACGGAAATCAGTGCCTGAAAACCAGAAACGGTGCGCACCCAGCCGTATGGTTGGAGATCAAACTCCCTGCGAGTCAGCAAACGCAGCCATCGTCCAAAATTGACTTCACGAAACCCGATATTGAAGGCGCTAATGGCCGAGAAAAAAAGAGCCCACCAGATCAGCCGAATGCATAGACGACATCGGGCAAAACGAGCATTTGGCCAGTGACCCACAAGTGACTTGTCAAAGTGTTTTAGTTCGAACACATATTTTTTCTCATTATCTTTGTCTAGGAACTGACTCCAATCTCTTGCCGCACTGTCCCGATTCCGAGTGGGTTCTATCAGTCGAATGCCTGACCTATCTCCGACGAAGAAGAACAGGTAATAGCAGCAAGCACATATCGCCCAGATTCCGATCACCCACCGCACGAGGAGTGACAGATTGCTACCATACTCACAGAAGAGATCAAAGAGGAA
>JAPLUP010000280.1 GCA_026397575.1 Candidatus Zixiibacteriota bacterium | reverse complement strand
TCACGGTGACCGCCGATCGAGGCGAGCAGCCACCAGAGCGCTTTCCCTTTCTGGATGCAGCTCGCGCGGTTCGAATGACCGCATAGCGTGCATTCAGGGCTCACAAACTGCGGATGCTGCACGGGCACCAGAGTTCCCGAGTAGAGATAGGTGGCTTGCTCCCACGCTTGCGTATCAGGATTGAACCACCAGCTGTCGAGATCGGCGAAATCGTAGAGCACCTTATCATTCGCCGCGCAATATTGCCGAATCTGCTCGTTCCTGAGATGGCGATTGTATCCCTGCGCGCCGGTCACATTCGCGTTCCCCGTCATGTAAACGAAAGTGACGTTCGGAAACTCCGCCTCCAGAAGGGACATCGAATCGAAGTACGCCTGGACGTATGATTCCGTTGCCAGGTCCATATCGCTGCACCAACAGAATATTGACACGTTGATACTTGGGCGACCGAGAAGGATATTTCGCGTTCTGGTCATCCCGTATGCCGTAGACCAGTAGTAGTCCGGTGTCACGATGCCTCCGTCATAGATGCACAGGGAGCCCGGCACGGCGGGAAGGGTTTGAACTCCGACCGTGTCGGCGTACGCCGGATTACCGAACTCGATCATATTGAGCCCCGTAATCAATTGCATCCCATGCGACTGACGCGCGTAATGCACCTTGATGTTATTCTGAACGCCTTGAATCCAGACGAGCGGGATCTGCGCAAGGTCCGTACATTGGTGGTCTATAACGATCGGCGGTGTGAAATCCATCGCGTGGAGTGTCTTTGGGAATGGGGCAAGCGCAAAACACACCCCAATCCAGAGAATAACTCCCTTTCTCACGACATATCCTCCCAAAGACAAGAAGCGCCCAGTAATTTCAAATTGCTATTGATTATAGTGAAGAATCGCCTGTGCATCAAGCAATTCTTTGCTTCAATGGGGCCCGGTCATGACAAGATGCTCCCTGAGTTGGTCGCGTCTCGTACGTGGGAAGAATCCAATGCAGGGGAACCCGCGAGGCATGCTCGTCTTCCAACGGCGATCGAACGAAGGACCGGCATATTGCTTGCCAGGAATGGCGGGTTTTGGTAGCGTTGCGCTGCAATGAGCCGCATGAAATCGCACTTCTCGCCGAAGAAAGGATATGACGAGCGGATGAGGTCTTTCGTTGGCAGGATAGGAGAAGCTCAAGCGCCGGGATTGGCCGTCAAAGACGGCGCACGGGTGACGCTCGTCTGAGTCATGAGCATGCGCGTGTTGCTACTAGGTCCTTACCCGCCGCCGCACGGAGGCGTGCAGAGCAACCTCGTTTCGATCCACGAGCTGCTGCGGAAGAAGGCCTTCTCTTCGCAGGTGATCAATATCACACGCTCTCGAGGAACCGAAGGCGACGGCGTGTTTTACCCCAAGAGCTGGTTTCAGCTTCTCATTCTTCTCCTTCGATTGCGATATGACATCATACATCTTCACATCGGGGGTAACGTCACCCCGCGCCTCCTTGCCCTCTCGCTCGTCTGCTGCCTGATGCCGCGCCGCACAGCAGTGCTCACGTTCCACTCCGGCGGCTACCCCGCTTCGAAAGAAGGGCGGAGCGCCCGCCCATGGTCGCTCCGCGGATTCGTTTTTCGCAGGTTCGACCGAATCATCGGCGTCAATCGCGAGATCGTGGAGCTCTTTCACCGGTTCGGTGTGCCGGAAGAAAGAGTGCGATTGATCCTGCCGCACTCCCTTCCCGTAGCGCTCACGGCCCAAGCCTTGCCGGAGCGTCTCGACGGATTTTTTCGTTCGCACCGACCGGTCCTCTTGACGGTCGGCGGCCTCGAGCCGGAGT
>JAPLUP010000668.1 GCA_026397575.1 Candidatus Zixiibacteriota bacterium | reverse complement strand
GGTGGGGAGAATCCGATCATTCCGCAGGTTGACGGTTTGGCGTTCACTCTTTACATGAAACTGCTTCCGGGTGTCACCGCGCATTGCGTTGATATTGACTCTACCTATATCCCGCCCGCTGGACCATTCATTTTTGCACCGGTAGCCGGTGGCAAGATCATGCCAGCCTACGTCGACTGCGGCACGGCGGATATCATTATTGGCGGTACGACTTGTCCGTCGTCAAATACCGCACCCGTGGTGGCTGACATTCCGAATCAGACTATAGCTGAAGGCGGAGCGTTTGCGACGATCAATCTTGACAATTATGTCGCGGACACTGAAAGCGCCGACAATTTGATTACTTGGACGGCGACCTCAGCCAATCCGAACAACTTTTCGGTCAACATCAATGCGGCTACGAGGGTCGCTACCATATCCTTTCCCGGCGGCGAGTTCTCCGGTAGCGCTCTATTTACGTTCACCGCGACCGACCCAGGCGCCCTATCGGCCTCCGACACTGCCCGATTTACCGTTACGCCGGTCAACGATCCGCCGGTCGTAGCCGGTATCCCCGACCAGATTCTGGCGTACGGCGCTACGTTTGCCACAATCAACCTTGACAACTACGTGACGGATCCCGATAACACCGATGCCGAGATGACTTGGAGCTATTCAGGCAACAGTCAGCTAACAGTCGCAATCAGCGGGGCGCGTGTCGCCACTATCACCAAGCCGTCGGCCGATTGGAACGGCAGCGAATCGATCATCTTCACAGCAACCGATCCGGGACTGTTGTCCGATTCCGATACCGCGACGTTCTCAATCGCGGCACCAACGCCACTCATCGAGATCACGCCTGATACGTTGACGTTCACCGCCTACGCCGGAGGTTCAGATCCCGCCGGTCAGGGCGCGATGATAACAAATACGGGCAATGGAACTCTTGACTGGAACGCTTCTGAAGCCACTACCTGGCTTTCTCTCTCAAGCACATCCGGAACCGCCCCCTCCGGCTTTACGGCAAACATTGATGTTGCCGGTCTCGCTCCGGGTTCCTATCTCGCCGACGTGACTGTGACCTCGGAGCAGGCGTCGAACTCGCCGCAGGTGCTCAAGGCCATCCTGCACATCAACAACCCTGTTGATATAAAGCTGACTCCTGACTCACTGAGTTTCTATGCCCGCAAGGGAGAAGCCAACCCACCGAGCAAGAATGTCGGCATCACCAATGCGATACCGTCGGGGGTCGAATTCAACTGGGGCGCTGTCGAAACTTCACCGTGGTTGTCGATGTCGGCCACAACCGGCACTTCGCCATCGACCGTGAGCTTCAGCGTAGACATCACTGATTTGGCCGTGGGTACCTATAACACTCTGGTCGAGATCAAGCAGGTCTCTTTGAAAGCCGGTGTGATTGACGATATCGACACCATCTACATCAAGCTGCTTGTCGATCAACCGACCGGTGTTGATGACGATAACAGCGCTGTCCCGAAGAGCTACTCGCTCAAACAGAATTATCCCAATCCGTTCAATCCGGAAACAGTGATCGAATACAATTTGGCGGCGTCGGGCCATGTCACTCTGGCCGTGTTCAATGTCCTTGGTCAGAAGGTAGTGGACGTTGTCAACGGCTATGAATCCGCCGGCAACAAGCAGGCCGTCTGGAATGGCCGAGATGAGAATGGTCGTGAAGTACAGAGCGGTGTTTACTTCTACCGCTTAACCACTGACAACTTCAGCATGACCAGAAAAATGATGCTGTTAAAGTAGACGAGCACAGCTATCAAGAAGAAGCCCCCGCCTTCGCGGGGGCTTCTTCTTTGAGGGGCCTTGAAACAATCCATTTTACGCAGTCCTGCTGAGCCCGCAGTTGTATCAAAAATGACAGGTCGCGACTGAAGTCGCTCCTACAAGCTCTTTTGGCGACGCGTCTGCTATGGTTGTAAGAGCAGCTTTAGCCACGACGCGTTGCTCATCAACGGCTCTTCAACAGCACCTTCGTGGACGTGCCGGGCAGCCTGGGACGGCAAATCAGAACTTGCAGCCGACACAGATGATTGTGCCAACAACCAGCCGATCGGATCAGGGCTGTTGTTTTATGCCTCGCCTCTGCATCCGCTGCTTCCAGAACAGCCATCCAAAAACAGCAACTGCAATCACGACAGCTACGACAGCTAAGACAAGGAGCACCGTTACACCAACTAACCAACTACTCTTTGCACTTCTCCTCTCAGAGAAAAAACGTGTTGTGAGTCAGTTCTT
>JAPLUP010000122.1 GCA_026397575.1 Candidatus Zixiibacteriota bacterium | reverse complement strand
ATCAATTGCTCCCGCTCAACCGCCGAGAGCACCAGCACCGGTATCGGACGACCAAGAGTCATAGCTTCCTTCCTTTCCTTCAAAAGAAAGCTAAAACCCTCAAACTAATTATGCAAGATATCTCTGGGACGAGACACTAGGTAGTCCTTTTCCAGGAAACCATCCTTCAACTCCGGCTGGTTCTTCTGGGCTTGTGCAAGCGAGACGGAAACTAACAAGACGACCAGCGCGCCAACTGACGCTATCATTGTTCTCATAGCTTAACCTCCTGTCATATGTTCGGGTGCAGTTTCTATCTCTCTGAGTTTTCTTGCCGCACCCGTTGCGAAGTGAGCCCAACAATAATTAGGTTGATCCGCATAAGATGCGGAGTTCTGGTTTCCTATCTGCACCACACGCCGCATCCGCTTTCGCCTCAGCCGTGATTCAACGATCCCTCCCATAGATTGTCAACGACAATACCCTAAGGATGCTTTTATCATGATCCTTGTCAAGGGGTCTTTCTTAGTTCAAACCAACCTGACGCTCCGCTGTGAGTGGCGTATACATCAGCGTGGGCTACCGGCTGAGCCTGCGGGCAGGACAAACAATCCGGAATTATCGATTGGCTTTGCGAGTTTCTCTGTGTACGTCTTCAAATCAATTTGGACACGGAGCACTTAGAACTAGTATACGGCCTGAGCTGCGGCAATCATTGTTCGGCTGGACTTCCGAAGGACTCGTTGGGGTTCTGTCCCCGACGGTCGCGGGAACGCCATCTGTGTCTATGACGCGCTGAGCCTATTCGATTACAGGGTATCTTTAGACCCGTAGGGCCAGCTTTCGAAGTGGAGCAATATTCGGGAAGGTGTCAAGCCTTTGGATTGAACTGCCGAAACCGCCGGTTTGGTTCATCCGCTATTTCGTTGTGAGAGCGGACCTAACACCGAGAGACATCGAGATACTCAAGGCCGTTGCGGAGTATCGCATTCTGACGACGTCCCAATTGACCCTGCTGATCTTTCCCAGCCCGCAGATGGCACGCAAGAAGATTCGCGAACTTAAAGCAGTTGGGTTCTTTAAGATGGCCGAGCGGCCAAGCGACAGTTCTGCGGGCAGACCGGAGTCCCTGGTTTGCCTCACTTCCATGGGCTTGAAGGTTTTGAAAGATTCCGGGGAAATTGGTGCTGATGCAACCGGCGATCAGATCACGAATCTCGATTTCAGAAGTCTCGGCCATCAGTTGCTCGTCAATTGGGTTTGGATTCACCTGGCTCAGCTGGTCAGGCAACGTTCGTACCTGAAAGTCGATTTCCTGTTTCCCTCGATCCATGGCGGTCGCTATGAAATCAGCTTGCCGGACTCCCGGATCGCGACAAGTATCATCCCCGACGGCATCTTCTCGATAACCGACACAAGGCATGGCAAGTCGTTGTTATTCTTCCTGGAAGTCGACATGGGCACCGAGACTTTGTCAAGTTCCGACACCAAGACCACAGACATCCGAAAAAAGATTCTCAGTTATCAACAGGTGTTCCGAGCCGGATCCTACAAACAGTTTGAAGAGATGCTGCCGGCACTTTTTAGGGGATTCCGGACGCTGTTCGTGGCAAATACCGTGGCTCGATCCCTCCAGCTCTGCAGACTGGTCAGATCCGTTCCCGCAACCGACTTCATCTGGCTTGCCGACCAGAACTCCCTTTTTAAGTCCGGTATCTCAGCTCGGATCTGGACAAAGGGGGGTGACACCAAGTTTGGATTACATTCCATTCTCGGAGTTTTCGAGTCCTTCGAGTACCAATTGCCCCTCAACAAAGAGCCCGAATCCGGTAAACTATCTTCTGAAAAGCAGTAACATAATTGGCCGAAAAAGGTAATATAATTGCCTTTTGGGATTACCATTATGTTACAATTTTGTTACTCCGAATTCGCTAACGGCCAACGACTTGGCGTTTGTAACGAAACTCGAATATAGTAGGTATACAGGTTTGTCAGGGTATGAGAAGAGTGGGACAATAAAGTTCAAGCGGTGGCGTTGCTTGCTGCTCGGACGGCGGCTAAAGCTTTATCTAATAGATTCGCTCATCGCGAACTATTTAGTAAAGCTTTCCCCCTTCGGGGTCGCCTGCCGTCCTTTGCAGCAAGCTGGTTTCCGTGTGATTGGTGAACCCCGTTTTTTTTGAAAAATTGAAAAAAAACGGAGTTCACGTGAGAGCTCCTGGAGGCTTAAGATGGAAGCAGACAAACAGAAGGAAAGATTTGGTATGTATGAGATTGATTACAGTCATGTGATTAAGGCGGCGATTTTGGAGGCTCAGGCACCTCGGAAGGTCGATAGGGTGTTTTCCTGGCAGATTCACAAGTGGGTTGGTCGTTGTCCGTTTGTCGCGGTTTACTCGGTGGTTTGGAAGGATCCTGGATGCCGGAGGGTGAAGTCGTTGGAGGAAAGGGTGATGGTGGTTGAGAATCGCACTTCGATCAAGTGGTGGAACGTTCGGATCGTTCCTTGGATTTAGGACCTGGATTCCTTTTTG